>DNCN01000050.1 GCA_003485015.1 bacterium | reverse complement strand
CAAGTTCCTCGGGTGGATTGGGTGGGGTGGTATCGAGCACAAATCCAAAGGTAATATCCGGAGGCATTGGAACTCCATCACCATCCTGAGCGGCAGATACTCTAAAATGGTACAAACCTTCAGGAGTTACACCCCCGAGATTATATTGTGAAACCCAGGTAGTCGGTGTTGTCCAATTTATTGCAGTTCCTGACACGGTATGGGCAGTATAAGGCGCTATATTGCCCAAGGTAACAACAGGGGCAACAGCATTATTCATTAATCCAACCCCTGGTGCAAAAGTAAAAGTAAATTCGTAGTTAAAGGGTCCAAGTTGAGCCCAGGGTGAGGTAGTGGTAAGGGTGACTATAGGGGCAAGTGGTTTATCAAGATTTCTTGCTGAAATACCAGTAAGAGTTGGGACCGCCTGAACTTGGGTGACAAACAGAAAAGGGAATACAAGTAATAGAGGAATTAAAGGGGTCAATCTTTTAAGCAGATTAAGCTGCATACTTTAAATTTCCTCCCTTTATACAAGTGGATTTACCAAAACAAAATAAAAAATCTCCCCCTTTTATTGGCTCAATCCACTTATTTTGGCAAAGTTACATTTTCTCCCACCAGTTACTTCCTCTATCGGCACATCTTAGGATTATATTTAGAATTTTTTGGATTCTTTCGGAGAAGAAAATGATTTCTTTTTGATAGCTTTTTAGTACCCAACAGTTCTTCGCCAAAGGCTATGTTAACTAAAAGTAGACAAATTGATAACTACTGAGATAATTCAATACTGGGGTAATTCAATTAAGATAAACGCCATTATAAGGAAGAAGGAAGAATTGTCACAAAATTGAGTAGACCCCTCTAGTTCTTCTTTAAATTCCGCGGTAGACAATCTAAAAAGAGGATTTTCATTTTCAATAGAGAAATGGAACATCCTTCCTACTTTTACTTTCTTCTTATACTTTTCTTCTTAATACTTTTATATATACTTTTCTTCTTATTTACATCTTCAACAATCTCTTCTGCAAAGTTTAATGCCTCCCTAGCATCCTTTTCTGTATATTTTGTTTGTAGGGAACTGCAGGTCTTGCTAACAAGTCATTATCTATGAGCTTTGCAACTTCAATAAAAAGGGAAATCGGCTTTGAAGGAAAAGTTAAACATAAAACAAGAAGATTTTCAATCGTCTTGTAGCTATGACTTTAAGGAGGGGCTCTTTGAGTACTTGCTTAGAAGTGCTTGACAATCGGTGTTTGAAATGATACCTTGGTAGGTAAGATCTGGCTAAGGAGTTATTGAATATGCCAAGTGCCTATCTCTCCTTTGAATTTCATATCTCTAAAGAGGCCAGAGACCGCTATCAATTCAAAGAGGATCTTGATACTATAGGCTCAGTACGACTCCTTGCTCAGAAGATGAATGAACAGCGTAATCTTGTACTCAATCCAGAGGCTATAGCGAGGGCTGGGGAGCTCAATGCCATGAGCCTGATTCATCTTGTGCTCCATTGTGTCTCGGCCAAATACCGGGAGGTCAAAAACCCTTCGGCCCTCAAGAATGCCTTCATCTGGTTATGTGATCGATTTAGGAAAGACATTTACTACAGCACTGTCATAATGTTTACCGATGAGTTCCCACCTCTTGCGGTCTACAAAAATATGCTCCCTTCTCAGATCTACCTTAGGGGCAAGACTGATAAGATACCCAATCTCGAGATCGCTATAGAAGAATTGATCAGTCTATATCTGGCTAATGTCAATCCAGCCTTTGCCCCTTACTTGGAACTGTTTACCGATCTAAGTTTAGAGAGAAGAACCCCTTACTCTCGAATGGTAGACTCTCTTATCGACTATTTTAAGACCCAGCCAACCTTCGGCCCGGACGATGAGCCTCTGATCGAGCTCTTGATGGCACCAGCCAAGGCATCACCCTATTCGTTGACTGGTCAGCTCATGTATATCATAGCTCGGTGGCGGGATCTCATCCCCAAAGAACTCCTCCATAGACTCTCAGTGGGCCTCGACCTTATCAGGGAAGAGGAGAAGTTTCGGGCTATGGGTAAGGGGCCAATCCTTCTTCCAGATTTCAGGATCATTGATACAGGGCTTGGTCCTGAATACGAACGCTTCAGTCCTGATCTTGATTGGATGCCCCGGGTAGTCCTCATAGCCAAGAATATTTATGTCTGGCTCTATCAACTCTCAAAGAGGTATGATCGAAAGATCTCCCGCCTTAACGAGATCCCCGATGAAGAACTGGATATATTGGCTTCGTGGGGGTTTACTGCCCTTTGGCTGATTGGCCTCTGGGAGAGGAGTCCAGCCTCACAGAAGATCAAACAGTGGACAGGCAATCCCGAAGCCATCTCTTCGGCTTATTCCTTATATGATTACACTATTGCAGAGGATTTAGGGGGAGAGGAGGCCTTGCGCAATCTGCGGGATCGGGCTGCCCAAAGAGGGATTCGTTTGGCCAGTGATATGGTTCCTAACCATACCGGAATATATTCAAGATGGATCATCGAGCACCCTGACTGGTTTCTTCAGCTGGACCACAGCCCTTTCCCTAGTTACCGCTTTACTGGAGGCAATCTCTCATCGGATGATCGCGTAGGGATCTACTTAGAAGATGGTTATTGGGATAGACGGGATGCAGCCGTGGTCTTCAAACGGGTGGACCATTGGACCGGTCATGAAAGGTATATCTATCATGGCAATGATGGTACCCATATGCCCTGGAATGACACCGCCCAGTTGAACTTCTGCCTCCCTGAGGTACGTGAGGCTGTCATCCAGACCATCATCCATGTGGCAAGACTCTTTCCCATCATCCGTTTCGATGCCGCTATGACCTTAACCAAGAGGCACTATCAACGACTCTGGTTTCCCCAACCTGGTGAGGGCGGTGATATCCCATCCCGGGCAGGCCATGGCCTTACCAGAGAAGAGTTCAATCGTCTCTTTCCAAATGAGTTCTGGCGTGAGGTGGTCGACCGGGTAGCCGAAGAGGCCCCAGGTACACTCCTTCTGGCTGAGGCATTCTGGTTGATGGAAGGCTACTTCGTTCGAACCTTAGGGATGCACCGGGTCTATAACAGTGCCTTTATGAATATGCTCAAGATGGAAGAAAATGCTAAGTATCGCCGTCTCCTAAAGGATGTCTTGGCCTTCAATCCCCAGATCTTAAAACGCTTCGTCAACTTTATGAGTAACCCTGATGAGGAGACATCCATTGCCCAATTTGGTAAGGACGACAAATACTTTGGTGTCTGCCTGATGATGGTAACCCTCCCTGGGCTCCCCATGTTTGGCCACGGCCAGATCGAAGGCTTCACTGAGAAATATGGTATGGAGTACCGGAGGTCTTATTGGGATGAAGAGGTGGACTGGAACTTGGTTGCACGGCATAAGCAAGAGATATTCCCTCTCTTGAAGAAGCGATACCTCTTTGCCGATGCGGAGAACTTTGTCCTCTATGATCTATGTCATGAAAATGGCTCTATCAACGAGAATGTCTTCTGTTACTCCAATATGTGTGGAGAGGAACGTGCCCTCATTCTCTATAATAACAGATTTAAGAGGGCTTCAGGATGGATCAAGGGGTTAGGCGAGGGACTGAGATTGAAGAATGATCCTCTCCATTATTACATCTTCAGGGATCATAAGTCGAATCTGGAGTATATCCGCGAGGGTAAGGAACTTGTTGAAAGGGGGCTGTATATCGAATTGGATGCATTCAAATACCATATCTTTCTGAGCTTTCGAGAGGTTTACGACCAGGATGGATCCTATCGAGATCTATGCCATGATCTTCGTGGCCGGGGGGTAACTGATATCGTAAAGGTTGGAATTGAACTCCGACTGAGACCAATCCATACCCCCTTCAGGGAGATCATCAACCCTGTTACCCTGCGCAGATTGTGGCAGAAAGAGGCAATAGAAGACTTTGAAGATAGACTCAGGGCCTTCTTTAATGCCTTCAGAGAGTTCGATGAGAGGATAGATCCAGATATCCTCACCTGTAACACCCAGAAGAAGATTTCAACTATCCTCCAATTGGAGAGATTAGATCTCCTCTACCCCTGGCCTGAATCTACGAAATACAAAGAAGCCTTCGACTATCTCCGTTCTTATATGCCCAGATCTTCTGGCAACTTACTCTATTGGAGAATCCCAATGAGCTGGTCAGTAGTAAGTGAATTG
>DNCN01000055.1 GCA_003485015.1 bacterium | reverse complement strand
AAAGACAAAAAATTCAATTTTGCGCCTAAAATCGGCTGGCGAGCCCTCGCAGAGGGCGAGCCAAACCTTTCTTTTTCCAACTGGCGGAGAGGGTGGGATTCGAACCCACGTGGGAGTTTTGCCCCCAACTCGCTCTCCAGGCGAGCCCGTTATGACCACTTCGGTACCTCTCCCTCTAAATTGGGCTACGAATAGATAAGCAATGCTCTCTACCAACCATCAATAGTTCGGCTGGCTATTCGGATGGATAGCTTCTTTAGAAGTCGATCTTCTGCCTCATCCTCTGTCTCTGGGCTAAACCCTTTATCTACTAAGAATGAGGCTTCGGGAATATAAGTTACCGACTCCTCCAGCTCATCCGACCAAAGAGCCTCTTTATGGATAAGGTCATAAAAGAGCAACGAAGTCCTTATCCAGATTTTGTATTCAGATACGTATCCTTCATCATCATAACGAAGGGGTTCTTTACTGTATGAGATGATCTCTCCCTCAAGCTTTGCGTCTGCCTTTCCACTGCGAGCCACAATCAATCGACCGTCAATGATAAAGGCTTGGATCACTCCTTCAGTAAGCCGCTCCTCTAAACCATACCTGAAGGTCTTATTAGCAAAGATAGGAATATCTATCCGTTTGATATGGGGTGGAATGATCACCTTTGGAGTATAGGCACAACCCACCATCAAGGGAAGGACTGCTGAAAGTAACAGAATCTTCTTCATCCAGGTTGCCATGAATAAATTTATTAACTTATGACCGAGAAACTCTAAGCCTTTTTGTAGATTTAAACCTTCAAAAAACGGGCTATTTCAACACATGATTGGCAATAACCAGCCTTTGGATCTCGCTTGTACCTTCAACGATCTCAAAGAGCTTAGCTTCACGGAAGTATCTTTCTATCTTATACTCTTTAGTATAACCATAACCACCATGGATCTGAAGGGCTTTATTGACTACCATCATTGCCATCTCTGAGGCATAAAGTTTAGCCATAGCCGCTATGTGCGAAAATGGATTCCCTTGATCCTTCATATAAGCTGCCTTCAGAACAAGAAGTCTAGCTGCTTCGATCTGGGTAGCCATGTCGGCCAGCATAAACTGGATTGCCTGGAAGGTGGAGATGGGGCTTCCAAATTGGACCCTCGACTTAGAATAATTAATGGCTTCTTCGTATGCTGCTCGGGCAAGACCCACTGCACCAATTCCCATACCAATACGGCCCACATCAAGGGTTTCCATGGCCACCCGAAAACCCCTTCCTTCTTTTAAAAGAAGGTTCTCTGTGGGAACACGGCAGTCGGCAAAGATGAGCTCCCGATTGGCTAAGGAGGAATAAGCCATCTTCTCCTCCTCTTTTCCGAAGCTAAAACCAGATGTTCCTCTTTCCACAATGAAGGCAGACATCCCTCTTGCCCCACGCTCAGGAGCAGTCTTAGCCATAATCACATAAATCTGGGCCTCGCCAGCATTGGTAATGAAAAGCTTTGTCCCATTGAGAATATACTCATCGCCTTGCCTTACGGCGGTGGTCTTAATCCCAGCAGCATCAGAACCAGCATCTGGTTCAGTCAGAGCAAAAGCGCCAATTATCTCGCCCTTGACTAAGGGCGCCAAGTACTTCTTCTTCTGGTCTTCATTACCAAAGGCATAGATAGGGTAAATACAGAGCATATTAGCTCCAAAGATAGCGCCTGTCGTTGTACAGGCATGAGAGATTTCTTCTCCTACCAAGGCCCAGGTGAGAAAATCTTGGCCTAACCCACCATACTCCTGGGAAATAGGGATGCCACAGAGATCATACCGGGCCAACTTTCTGATATTCTCCCAGGGAAATTCTCCTTTTTTGTCAACCTCATCTGCCAAAGGCGATAGCTCTTTTTGGCAAATCTCCTTGACTGCCTTAAGAATCAATTCTTGATCTTCGGTCAGTTTAAAGTCCATCTTTAAATCTCCCTCTTCTCAGATTCATCAGCGCCTCCCTGGCCGCAGCCTGTTCAGCCTGTTTCTTGCTTCTGCCCGCGCCAATCCCCCAGATTTCACCATTTACCAAAACCTTCACTTCAAAGAGTTGATGGTGATCTGGTCCACTCACCTGGACCACTTCGTATTTTGGTAGAGCCTTAAATTCATTCTGGGTAAATTCCTGCAAGAGGGTTTTACTATCTGGGATATGTCGCTCCTTCTCAACCAGAACAATCTCCTCCCTCAATTGATTAAGGACAAACTGGCGGGTCTTCTCTAAGCCCTGATCCAGATACATAGCCCCAATAACTGCTTCAAAGGCATCGGCTAAGATAGACTCCCTTTCCTGGCCACCTGTTGTCTCCTCCCCCTTTCCCAAAAGGAGATACTTACCCAGATTGATTGCTCTACCATGTTTAGCCAATATTGGCTTTGAAACAACAGTCGCCCTCATCTTGGCCATAGTTCCCTCGGTATACTCAGGATACTGGTTGTATATGTATTCGCTGATTGCAAGGGATAAGATCACATCCCCCAGGAATTCCAGTCGTTCGTTAGAGACTATCTCTTTCTTGCCTGATTCATAAACATAAGAAGAATGGGTTAAAGCCTGTTCTA
>DNCN01000108.1 GCA_003485015.1 bacterium | reverse complement strand
AATGGTTTATAATCGCCAAAATCTATTTAGTAGGGAGGGTTGATGCTCTCATTGCTCCGAATCAGGGACTTTGCCCTCATTGAAGAGCTCAGCATCGAGCTTGGAGGGGGTTTAAATATTCTCACTGGTGAGACTGGTGCAGGAAAGAGCGTGATCATCAATGCCCTCTCTCTGGTTCTGGGCGAGAAGGCCCGATCTGAAGATATTAGAAGTGGAGCCGAAAAGGCTGTAGCTGAAGCCGTCTTTGAGACCAAAGAGGGTGAGTTTCTGATCAAACGGGAGATCACCCCTTTGGGAAGAGGACGGTGTTTTGTTAATGGTGATCTAGTTCCATTATCAAGACTTAAAGAGATCGGAGAGGATTTGGTCGATATTCATGGCCAGCACGCCCACCAGTCTCTCCTTAACCCAGCCAACCATATCGACCTTTTAGATGGCCTGGGTGGACTTGGGCCCCTTCGTCAAGAGGTGGCTCAGGAGTTTGGGAATTATCTCTCCTTTAAGAGAGAGCTTGAACGATTAGAGAGAGAACTCCAGGATAGAGAGAGAAGGATCGATCTCTTGAGGTTTCAGATCGATGAGATAGAAAGGGCCAACTTCCAACTCGAAGAAGAAGAGAGACTCCTCTATGAGCGCACCCTTCTCCGTAATGCCGAAATTCTCTTTCACTCGTCAGATGAGGCATATCGACTCCTCAACGAAGATGAGATTGAACTCCCCTCGATCCACACTAAACTTAGCGCTATCCTCCCTAATCTCCGTCGACTCGCAGAGATCGACGAGAAGACTAAGCCACTTCTAGAGCAGACCGAGAATCTACTTCTTCAGGTTGAAGACCTCTCCTTTGGATTGAGGGACTATCGGGATAGGATTGAATTCAGCCCAGAGAGACTCCTGTCCATTGAAGAGAGGTTGAGTGTCCTTGAACGGATCAAACGGAAGTATGGCGGAAGTTTAAAGGAGGCACTCTCTTGCTTAGATAGTTTTAAGAAAGAATTCTTGGGCCTGGAGCATAGCGAGGAGAGATTACAGGATTTGGCTAATAAGATCAAAGAGGTTGGCTTTAGCCTTGTTGAAAAGTCCCTATCCCTTTCAGAGAAGAGCAAACAGGTGGCGGCCGGTTTGGAAAAGAGGGTAAGGGAAGAACTTAGACACCTGGGGATGAAGGATGCCCTCTTCAAGGTCGATATCACGCCAAAAGAGGGGGGAGAAGGGGTGGAAGGAAGGGATGGAACTCTGATAGTGGATTCGAAAGGGTGTGATCAGATTGAGTTTATGATCTCGGTCAACCCCGGTGAGGAGTTGAAGTCATTAGCTAAGATTGCCTCAGGTGGGGAGCTCTCTAGGATAATGCTTGCCTTGAAGGGTATCTTGGCCAAGGTGGATGAGATCCCGCTTCTTGTCTTTGATGAGATCGATGTTGGAATCGGTGGCCGCATAGCCCAGGTAGTGGGAGAGAGGCTTTCTAAGCTCTCCAAAGACCACCAGATCATCTGTATCACCCACCTCCCTCAGATAGCAAGTTTGGCTGATCTACACTTCAAGGTTGAAAAGTGTCTCAATCGAAGAAGAACGACTATCCAGATCAAGCCACTTAAACCTGAGGAACGGATCGAAGAGATTGCCCGGATGATCGGCGGCAAGAAGGTGACCGAGAGTACCCTTAAGACAGCCCGGGAGATGTTAAGGGCTTGATTTTAAAGGGGGGAGTTGGATGTTCATCAATCTCCACTGTCATTTATTGAATTTTACATTCATCCCTGATTCTTACTTCAAGACCAGAACACCTATTCGAGAATGGCTGCTTCGGCGTAGATCCACAGGGTGGCTGGCCAGGACTATGGCCTTTATCTGGCCAGGTAGAAAATACAATTGGATACATGAAGCCCTGGAGATATTCAGGAGCAATATCGATGACGTGGCCAAAAAGCTCATCAAGGAGATGGCCGAGGCAGACATTCTTCTCTCAACCCCCCTTGCAATGGATATGGATACAGTCTCCTTCAAAGAAAGGCCAGAATATCCCTACCGAGTCCAGATAAAGCTCCTCTCTGATATTGCCCTTAAATACCCAGGAAAGGTCCTGCCCTTTGTTATGTTTGACCCCCGTAGGAAGTCAGCCCTTGAGCTCACGGTAACGGCTCTTGAGGAGATGGGGTTCTTGGGGGTAAAGATGTACCCAGCCTTAGGATACCATCCTGACCCTTCTTCATTCCTGAATGAGCCTGAGGTCAATAAAGCATTAGAAGAGCTATACAAGTACTGCCATACGAATCTCATCCCCATCACGGCACACTGCTCTCGAGCATCGGCTTATAGTGATTACCTGGTGCGTTGTAAAGGGTTGGTTCAAGAACTATGCCAACCTTCAAGCTGGAAAGGTGTTTTAGAGAAGTTTCCCAAGCTTTATCTCAATCTGGCCCATTTTGGAGGAAAGGAGAAGGATGAAAGATTCTTGGACTATAAAGGTCCTGATTCGTGGAGCTATCACATCTTACAATTGATGAAGGAATACAGTCACATCTATGCCGATCTCTCTTACCATGATATGGCTCTAAAGAAAGAGACCTCCAAAGATTACTTTGAAAGGCTCACCTTCCTTATGAAAGACAATGTTTATAGGCAACGGATCCTCTTCGGGACAGATTGGCCAATTACACGCCATACCTGGACAGAGGAGGATTACACCAGTACCTTTCAAAGAGAGTTGCTTAAGGAGAATCTCCGACAGATCGCCTTCAAGAACCCCTTAGATTTCCTCTTTCCGGAAAGAAATCTGCCCGCCAGAATCGAACACTTCTTTAGATCAAACCATAAGACCTTCCCTTCATGGATGAAAGACTCACTACAAGGAACAGAAGAATAGCGAGCCATTAGAGCAGAAGGATTAAGATCCGGCGGGCTATCTTAAAGGACTTACCCAGCACCTTCTTTAATTTATCTGCCTTTCTCTAGTACTACTTTGTTACATTGTGATGCAAGCCCTGAGGAAAATGGTTGAATTTCCAAGATATTCAGCTTTTCTTTTCTGTCCTGATAATAGAAACTCAAAAACCTTGAAAATCCTCACACTTCATTTACAATTTAACGGATGTTCACCCCTT
>DNCN01000106.1 GCA_003485015.1 bacterium | reverse complement strand
GGTTACAAAGTCCTCCTTACCAATGAGACTACCTGGAAGAAAGAAGAGTATCATCAGGGCCTATACAAAGTGCTGGAAGATAGATAGATTCTCTTTCTAGAATGCCAAACAAAACTTAGGACTAGAAGACTACATGTTAAAAGACTTAAAAAACGGTATCAAACGTTCAGGTAGGGTACCCACGTCAGTGGGTCGTTGGTCTTTTTAGCATTCACCCTCCTTCAACTAAGTTCCCTGGATAAGGGTCTATGTTGGAGTCTTTAAGAACAATATTGCAAAGATATTGGAAGTAAGCTTCCTCTAAGGTGGTCAATGATACAAAGAGAATCCTTAAGACCAATAATTAATCCTTTTTTCTATCAGCACCCTTTATTGATTTCACCAGAGTCAGACTCAGCTCCAGATAGTCCAAGATCTGAATTGGCAACCTCAGACACCGTCTGCCTCCTTCTCTCCATACTTTAGCCTGAAGTTGGCAGGATTAACTATTCATCTAGCTTGCCTGTAAGCTGGGCTAAATTGATCTCAAAAAAAGAAGATTCTGAACCCCAATGTTCTGTGCTTAAGATCTTGCCATTCTCTGCGTCCACAAAGAATGTATAATAACAATCTCCAAAGGTGTCTATAAATTTCATAAATTTGAATAAATCTATAAACTTTAATACGACGACCCAAGCCAATCGAGACTCTTCACCTTTTTTCCAAGATTTACCGAGCTCCTTTTCCCATAGAAAAGTAGAGGGCGTGACAATGTATAGGTCTGCATAGAGAACCTTTCCTTGAAATTGTAAGCGATGGATAATTCCATCTGGATTCTCAAAAAAGAAGTCACTCAGTATTTCTTTTCTAAATTCTCCTTGAACAAGCTTAATGGCCTCTTTTTTAGAAAACTTAACCTCTGTTGTGGAAGGCTCTTTTGCCCAATGATTATTGACATATTCTATAATCTCTCCATCGACTATCCTCATCCAAACCCCATTTCCCATATGCTCATATAGAAAACCCAAGGCGTTAGAAGGATATGGATAGAATTCGTATCCTTCATATACCCTTGCAAAGTGTACCATCCACCATCCCTGATCTTCCTGACCCTGATAAGACTCTGGATTAAATATACTATCTCTGATAAACATCACTGATTTCAGCTTGATGTCCTTGGGTCTGCCAACCCTTTCTAAAAACTCCTCCGCTTTTTTGAGTATCTCTGTCTTCTTGCCTTTTCTGCCAACACTCTTCCCTTTATAAGAATAAGCCCAGCAGACATCATTTATCCTTGGATCAATATAGGCCATTAGGGAGAATTTATCAAATCTAAAGGCTGTCAAAATAAAATATGTACGACATAAATCTCTCTCGTGTTCTTCCTTCCAAAGATACTTAGCTATAGCTTTATAACCTTTATCTTTAGGGAAAGCTTCTGCTCTCCTCCAGAAAGTTTCAGCTATCTTTATAGCTTCGTCCTCTGAGATCATTTGGGTATGGGTTGAATTACCCTTCTTTTCTTTTAAAGACTCATACGGGAGCCGGGTCTTTGCAAAACTAATCCCTCCTCCTATTAATCCTAACACAGGAATTAGTAAGAGTGCTACAAAAGCCATTAAAATCATAGTGTTATTGTTTAGAAAGAATAGAAGTGTGAAGGATTTTCTTTTACCCATTTTGGTTATCTCCTCCGGACTAAATTACATTGCGTTGGTAAAGACACTGATGGTTCTTGAGAGATGGTTACTGACAACGATATCATTCTTTCCGTCACTATTAATATCTCCAATAGCCATATCTATGGAGAGATATCCTGCAAAGTGAGATTCTGGATGATCCAAAGTTCCATCTCTTCTTTTGGGATATATCATGATCTGACAAGGTCTTCTCCATACCGGTATACTAGTGCTAGTGGTAAGAATTACAACATCACAAATGCCATCATTTGTAATATCAGCAATAGCCATTTTTCTTATTGGTACAGTGATTTCAAGTTCAAGTTTTTTGGGGATCATCAGCGTTAAATCTTTTTGGAAAAATATCCATATTGTTCTACGACTTCTAATGATCATATCCTCCTTCTCATCGTTATTAAAGTCTTCGAATAGGATCTCATTTGCGCTCATATTAATCGCCGGATAATCCTCTATCAGTTTTGGAATGGTGTATTTACTTATATCTGACTTTGGGATATTTCTCAGTCCATTTTCACAGATCAGTATTACCGTGGCCTGATTGTTGATATCTCCGACAAGAACACCTGATCTGATCTTACCTAAATTTTTGATTCTTTCTTCGTGGCTCATAATCTTCTTACTGATACTGAAGTTATTATCGTAACTAATCCCTTTCTGCTTTTTTAGCGTGCCCTCCTCGGTCTGAATAAAGACCTCTCCTCCGTACGCGATATCGTTTTTCCCGTCAAAATTAATATATCCAACATATGGTAGAGAAGATTCGGTAGACTTAATGGAATATACACTTTTGAGGATTCACAAATCCCCTCCTTTCGGTATATGTGACAAAGGGTTTATGTAAGTTCAGGCGATGCAATATCCATCCAAGAGACTTTACCGTAAATAAAGAAATAACAAATACAATTATAAATGCCTTTTCTAAGGTAAAGTGTCTCTTCCTTCCTCTAATTCTATACCGAAGGATAATAATCCCTAAGATTATGAAGCTTACCAACAATGGGAGAGCTATTATATCCAGAATTAGAAGAAAGGGAAACAAGAATGCTAGTATTAGTGACCAAATGGAATCCAAGCTTATTCCTCCTCACACAGATTTGTTAAAGTCATACACGCCTTCTACTACCCTGAGATTGCCCAAGGGGTATTCTATGACATGGGAATACTATTTACTTTAGCTATTCTATAGGGTCCTATAAGCACGGGGGAGGTCACATCTTCAATAGCTGCTGTAAGGCACACCTTTAGAATCATTGGCTGTGTGATTGATCCAGATCTTGCCTGTGGTGCTGTCGTATAGCCAGCCTCCAGTACTGTTTAAATCATTAATGGTCCTGTGGGTCACTTGGTTGCTTCTATTATTTTTGACATCAGGCCTAAGTAGTGCATTTGGAAGTTCCTTTGGCCCACTCCCCTCACACAGAAAATTAATGAAATTATCACCGTCCAATCTCTTTGGCCACTCCCCATTTTGGACATAGTATTTTTCAATACAGCCTCTTAAGGCCCCTATATTTCCCCTTGTTGCATTCTCCCTTGCCCGAGCATACTCTTCATAGCTTAGCCGGTAAGGAGGTGCTACTGAAAAGAGAAAACAATTGAAAAAAATAGATAAGACAAACCATATTAAAACGAACCCCACAATGATAATTGGGGTAAGCTTTATTCTTCCAGAGCTCTTGGCCCACCCTATTACCATAACCATTACAATAAGCAATATGAAGGGAGAGGCTGCTCCCAAAAAATTGAGAACTTTAAAGGAAAGTGGTGAACTCCATAACTGTTCCCTAAAATTCATATTACCTCCAAAATACAGCTATTTGGATTTATTAAAAAATCGTAATTGATCAAAGCTTTACTTCTCCTCGCCCTGATCACTCCCTGGGTCAGTTTCTTAGTAGATATCTCTTTCCTTGATACCCCTCTCCTCCATCAGTTCCCTTATCCCCTCTATCTGGGAACGGGAGGCTTGAAGGTAAATATCCTCCTCTCGGGTTCTCCCAAAGATATCCTTAATCTTTTTTATGAGAGTAAACGTCTTTACATCCGGAGGTGCATCAAAGTAGAGAGGCATTCTATATCCAACGAAATCACTCCACTTTCCACATAGACGATTGTTTAAGAAGATTCCTTCCTCTGTAAAGAGCCACTCATCTATTATAAGATCCGAGTATCCCCGGTTCATTAAATGAGAGACAAAGAAGACTAAAAGCGGACACATTATTCCTTCTTCTTCACCAAGAACTATTAAAAGGGCAATTAAAAAAGGAGGAGCAAGCATGCAAAATAGAGTTAGTGTTAGAGAAAAGGCACCCGGGGGAAACCTTTAATCCTAAGTAATACATCTTTTCTGTTATCTTTCTTTCCAATTGAATTAACAATCCTCCATCCCAATCTAAACACAAGTCCAACGGTTCCCAGTAGATAGAGATTGTCTACTGTAGTTTGTGGATCAAAATGAGAGTATAGAAATTTATAAAGCAAAAGCAGAGGAATAGCATATAGAGATAGACAAAGAACTTTTCTTTTACCAATGAATCTCAGAATGTTTTTCATATTGACTCATTGCCTCTTAATCTAAGATTCTTTTTTTGAATCTTCTTCAAGATCAATATTCCACTCTTCTCTGAGTTTTTGAACTATCTCTTCAATGAGGCATCTATCTTTACATGCTATTGAGATACCTGTATAGCCATCAGAAAAGTATGCCTCAGCTTCTATTAGCTTCATTGTTTTTAATACACATTCTGAAATTCCCCATGAAAAATCTCCGCAACCACCACCTTTAATCCTCTTTAATTGATCATCCGATGGCTCTTTGGAGGTGATGTAAAACGCATCTCCTCCAACAAAGTAGTCTTCTTTTAAAAAGGCATCAAGGGATTCCGGATAGATTAAACATACATCCAGGAGGCGCTTATAACGGATGTTTAGTCTAAGAAGCTCCCTTTCTGTGTATCTTTCAAGCCATTCACCGGCACTATCACAATCAATGGTTGTGAGCACCAAAAATTTATTTTTGAATATATTCAAGGGGAGACTTAATATCTCTTTTAATGAAATTGCTCTTATGAAGGCAAAATGAAAACCTTCAAATTCTCTTAAGACTCCCTTGACCCTCTTTTTCCTTACCATAATTATTCCATTAATCTCTTCTCTTTGGTGTGCGAGAATTTTATCTAAGGCATGCCTATAAACCTTCAGATTCTCTCTAATCTTGGGAAGCCATCTTCTTTAAATAGTCTCTGGCAGATGAGGCGGCTTTGGTCTGGGGGTGCCTTTTAATAATCTCTTCATAAAATCTCTTTGTCTCTTCAGTAGCTCTTCTCTTGCCTAATTCGGTTAAGACCTCAGTCGCTAAGTTGGAGTTGGGATACCTCTCTAAGATCCCCTCAAAATCCTTCTTCACATAAAGTCTCAATGGTTCGTAGTCATAATCTGGATTCTTCTCTATGAACTCAATCCTTCTTTCGATCTCCCAAATCTTATATCCAAACTTCTCCTTCTTCTTTTTATTTAATAGCTCTTTAGCAAAGTTAAGGCATTCTTCAAACCTCAAGGATTGATAGTAACACTCCAGTATATTTGAGGCCGCCGTGCCGTATTGAGAAGGCTCTAAACCCTTCAGCTTTAAATACCCCTTCCAACTCTCGATTGCCTTCTCGTAGTCCTTTAAATCCTCTTGATATAGCTTGGCCAATTCCTCATAGGCCGAAGCCAAAAGGGAGGGATCTATCGAATCTTTTATTATATCCTCAAATGTCTCAATAGCTTGAGGGTATTCCTTCAGACAGAGATAGGTCTTGGCTAATTTAAGCTGCCCCAAAGCTCTGGTCTTCTTGTCTAAGGAGGGAAAGGAGAGAAAGTTCCTCCATTCTTCCAAGGCATTTGATGGGTCTTTCTCCTTCTCCATGTAGATAAGCCCCAGTTTATAGTGGGCCCTGGCCGCCCTCTCACTTAAGGGCTCCTTTTCAATTATGGCCTGGCATTTTTTGATCTCGACCCGTTTTGGCCAGGCCAAGCCAGGAGGGGCCTTTGTCACATCCAATAAGAGGCCGCTCTTTAGCTCAATGTCGATCAGAAGTCCTATCCCAATCAATAGTGTGGTAGTAAAGAGGATAGCCCAAAGCGATCTGGTGCTAAATTCATCCTTTCTACTCCCCAGGATGATAACATTGCTAAAAACCAGGATGGCAAGGAGAAAGATCTTAATTAGAAGACCACCAGTGAACCAGGATAACTTCAGGTAGCTCGAGACAAGAGATGGGGAATAACCAGCTAACAAAACGAAGAAGGTTAACCAGAGAATGGTGGTAAAGACCATTTCAAAGGGCCTTTTGGCCTTCGAGGGAACCCCTGTTCTCTTCTTAACGAGGAAGAGGACCAGGGCAGCTAAAACCAGCGGCCAAAATAGAAAGCCAATCCATGAAAAGTACTCAATAACCCTAAGATATCCATCCAAATCTATACTTTGGGTCTCTGGAGGAAGAAACATAAGCCTCTCCTTTCTATTTCTTTATGTTCCGGATAATATCTATAAAGGCAAATGTCCAGATAGGAAGAAGAGAAATAACAAGAATTGCAACCCTCCACCAATCTTCAAAGAGGGTGAACTCCACCTTTTTAGTAACCACCCCAAGGTAGAGTGGATAGACTATCTCAAAGAGAATCAGGGAGACCCATAAGAGAAGAATGATTGCCCCTTTAATCACCTGCTGGTTATAGATCTGGCCTGTGCCGGGAATCAATATGGAAAGAAGAATTCCTAACCTGAGGCTTTTGAATCTGTATTGGCAGTTTGGGCAGATTCTATCCTTCCAATTTACGGCCTTAAGACATTTTGGGCACAAGGGTGAGAACTCACCCTCCTTCTCTTTTGCAAGGGTAGTCCTTAATTCATTGAGCTTGTCCGCTGTTTCGGTGGCCTCACTCATCGAAGAGAGATTGATCCGGTGGAAGGATCGCCCTCCAAACCCAAGGATCATCTTAGGCCAGGCCGAATACCACTTGTACTTGAGGTTCAAAGATTGGATATCC
>DNCN01000145.1 GCA_003485015.1 bacterium | reverse complement strand
TTAAGGTGGCTCTCAATCTGGCTGGAGAGCAAGACCTTATCTGCGTGACAGGTTCTTTATATACTATAGCCGAGGCCAAGGAATTCTGGAATGCAAGAGAGAAGATGATAGAGTCTACTGTTGACTAATATCAGATCTTTAAGTACCGCTCCTTTTCAGAGTAAATACAACCGCAGTAAGCCTGCCGATACAGTCCATATTCCTTAGAAATCTGAATACCCTCGTGATAGCCTGCCCGAAAATCCTCATAATGGAAGGAGATGCCCGCCTCCGCTCCAACCGATCTCGCCACTTCCTGGATGAGGTTGTGATCTTGATATGGACTGATAAGGAGAGTGGTGGTAAAGGCCTCGAAGTTGCTTTCTTTGGCTCTCCAAGCAGTCTCCTTCAGCCGGAGATAGTAACAGAATCGACACCTTAGGGCTTCACGATACACAAGATGGCGAAGGAACTCCTCGAGATTGTATTCATCCTTATAGATAATGGATAACCCTATCTTCTGGGCGTAATCCTTTAGGGTGTCAAGGCGCATCCGGTATTCCTTATAAGGATGGATATTAGGATTGTAGAAGAAGCCAGTGATCTCATGTCCAGCCTCTCTCATGGCTTTATAGCAGTAAGTAACACAAGGTCCACAACAGATATGAAGGAGGATCTTCAATCTTAGAAATCTCCAGGTTTACTCCGCTTTAGACTGGGCAATGATGGCTTCAGCTAAGTGCGAAGGGACAACTTCATAGTGAGAGAAGGTCATCGAATAAGTACCTCGGCCGCCAGTAAGGGAGTTGAGTGTAGAGGAATACTTATGCATCTCTGCTTGGGGAACAAGGGATCTAACGATCTGGTTCTTCCCTTTTGGTTCTACCCCTTGGATCTTACCCCGCTTTGAATTCAGATCGCCAATGACATTCCCCATATCAGATTCAGAGGCAATGACCTCAACCTTCATGATCGGCTCCAAAAGGACAGGTCTTGCATTTTCAAAGGCCTTCTTAAAAGCAAAAGAGCCAGCAAGTTGAAAGGCAATGTCTGATGAGTCAACTTCGTGAAAAGTGCCGTCATAGACTGTAACCTTGGTGTCGACGACAGGGTACCCCGCTAAAATCCCCTTGGTCATAGTCTCTTTCACGCCCTTTTCGATAGCAGGGACATACTTAGAGGGAATGGCCCCTCCAAAGATCTTATTCTCGAATTCAAAGCCGCTACCTGTAGGGAGGGGTTCTATCTCAAGGAAACAGTGCCCATATTGACCTCGACCACCGGTCTGCTTCTTGTGCTTCCCCTCGCCTTTAGCTTTGACGGTGATGGCTTCCCGATAAGGTATCTTTGGTTCTTCTAACTTGACCTCCACCCCAAACTTTGAAATCAGTCGGCCAACCATCATCTCAAGATGGACCTCACCCATTCCAAAGATAAGTGTCTGGCCCAATTCCTGATCTAATCTGACCTTGAAGGTAGAATCCTCCTCGCTAAGCCGATGCAGAGCCGTAGACAACTTCTCTTGATCGGCCTTTGTCTGTGGGCTGATGGCCAGGGAGGTGAGAGGAGAAGGAAATTCAATCTCTTTGAAACAGATAGGCTGCGAAGGATCACAAAGGGAATCAGAGATCCTGATCCCTTTTAACTTGACAAAGGCAGCAATATCACCACAGGAGACACTTGGAACATCCTTTCGCTCCTTGCCGTGCAAAAAGCAGATGTGACCTATCCTCTCACTCCTCCCCTGGGTAGAATTGTAAATGGTATCCCCTGGTTTGAGCCTTCCGGCGTATACCCGAAAGAGGGCCAGCTCACCCACAAAGGGATCAACTGTCACCTTAAAAACCTGGGCGGCAAATGGTGCCTCTTCCTTTGGGATTACCTCCTGGGCCTCTTTTGTTGTTGGGTTGAAGGCTAAGATAGGGGCTCGTTGGATAGGGCTTGGTAGGAGAGCAATGATGGCTTCAAGTAAGCATAGAATCCCGACATTCTTCTCGGCTGAACCCACAAGCACTGGAATGATCTTACTTGCATTAATGCCCTGGCACAGACCGGTCTTTATCTCTTCGGGGGTTAAGCTGCCATTCTCTAAGTACCTTTCGGTAAGGGCATCATCTACTTCAGCGATATCCTCGATAAGCCTTTCATGGAACCGGGTGGCTTCTTGAGACAATTCCTCTGGAATCTCCTCTTCACTTGCTACTCCATCTTTAAATACCACTGCCTTCATCTTCAAGAGATCCACCACTCCTTTAAAAGCAGCCGCCTGGCCTATGGGCAGCTGCAAAGGAGTGGGAGAGATCCCAAGATCGTCACGCAGACTCTTCAAAGTCCTATCAAAATCGGCATTCTCCTTATCCATCATATTGATAAAGATCATCCTGGGAAGACTCCGTTCGTTGACATAACCCCACATTACCTCAGTGCCTACCTCAACACCATGGACTGCATCAACGACCACTATACCTGCATCCACAGCAGCCAAGGCTTCCTTGGCCTCTCCAACAAAGTCCTGATATCCAGGGGTATCAAGAATATTCACCCTTACCCCCTGATATTCACAGGTTAAGACAGAAAGACTGATAGAGATTCCTCTCTTGATCTCATCCTGTCCATAATCAGAGACAGTCGTCCCTTCCTCAACTCGACCCATTCTGGAAATGGCGCGGGCATTATAGAGAATAGCCTCACAAAGGGTTGTCTTTCCGCAGCTTCCATGGCCTACAACCAAAACATTCCTTAGATTCTGTGCCTGTGCCATAGCTTTCCTCCTTCGTGGCAGTTATATTCAGCTGAGGCAGTCTTCCCTCCAGCAACAATCGACTCGATCACAATATTCGGTGCCCTTTCTAAAGCAGGGGATATTTCCCTCGGCATGCTGAATTGCCAAAATTAGAGCCTCTTTCTTCATCCTGCCCGTCTTTAGCCCTATTTCTTTGGCCTTCTTTCTCACATCTTCCGTCTTCATTCTCTCTTCTCCCTTTACTCAACAAGTTTGTTTTTTTATTATAGTCTACAAAGATATCTGAGTCAAGCATAAAAAGATTTTGGCGAAATATCTTGAACTTTCCCCTTTTTTGATATATATTTTGGTGAATTATGGTAAGGACCCTCGCCTATCTTAAGCCATATCTCCTTTACGTTCTGGGCTCACTTCTTTCTACCTTAGTGGTCATAGGAGTAGTGATTCTGATTCCTCAGATCATCCAGAATTTAGTGGATGGGGTCCTAAGCACTAAGGATTTGGAACTCCTTACTAAATTGATTCTTATCGCAATAGGTCTCCTCTTTTTGAAGGAAGTTGCCTCATACTTCCAGGTCTATCTCATATCCTATGCAGGACAGAGGATGGTGGTTGATCTGAGAAGAGATCTCTTTAGGCATCTGATGAGGCTCTCTCTCTCATTCTATACCCACTGGCAAACCGGAGAGATTGTTTCAAGGGTCATCCAGGACGTAACCATCATCCGAGAGACACTGGTTGAGAACTTCATTCGGATTCTCCCGCTATTTCTCATCTTTACTGGCCTTTTAATCAAGACCTTCTCTTTAAATTTTAAACTTACCCTAATCGTCGCACTCTTTCTTCCGATCATCTGTTACTTAGCGGCTAGGTTCGGAGAAAGAGGGAAAGTAGAGTCTAAGAGACTTGGGCTGCAGGCTGATAATATCTCTGCACTGATCCATGAAGTAGTAACAGGGATAAGGACGGTCATCTCCTTCTGCCGACAGGAGCATGAACAAGAGAGATTTGACCAAATAAATAAAGAGAGTGGACGGATTGCTATCTTCCGTTCAAAGCTGCGGGCATTCCAAGATCCGGTTGTCGAATTTGTCAGCGTTCTATCTCTCTGCATTGTAGTCTGGATAGCGGGAGTTCAGCTCATAAAAGGAGAGACTACACCAGGAAAACTCATAGCCTTCTTCACTTGTCTTTTTCTTATTGCCGATCCCCTCACAGCCATTGCCCGGTCTTACTTCTCCTGGCAACAGACCATAGCCTCAAGTGAGCGGATCTTTGAGGTGATGGACATCAAGGAAGAGGTCCAAGAGCCGGCTATCCCACAGGATATGCCTCTTGTCAAAGGAAAGGTTGAGTTTGTAGATGTAGACTTCAGTTATCCGGAAAGAGATGTCCTTAAAGGAATAAACTTAGAGGTAGAACCGGGCGAGACTGTAGCTATCGTTGGCCGCTCGGGTGCAGGGAAGACAACCCTGCTCAATCTGATCCCGAGGTTCTATGATCCTACTAAGGGAGTTATTAAGATAGACCATCAAGATATTCGGAACTTTAGACTCTCTTCGCTCCGCGCTCAAATCGGGATCGTGGAACAAGAGCCTATACTCTTCTCAGGAACTCTTAGATCTAATATCCTCTACGGAAATTTAGCGGTAGGTGATGAGGAGGTGGTTGAGGCGGCTAAAATGGCTAATATTCATCAGTTTATTACCTCTTTAAGAGAGGGGTATGAGACTAACGTGGGCGAACGGGGGCTCAAGCTCTCAGTGGGAGAGCGTCAACGAATAGCCATCGCCCGAGCCATTCTTAAGAATCCCAAGATAATCATCCTCGATGAACCCACCTCAAGCCTCGATTCCGAATCCGAGACCTTAGTCAATGAAGCCTTAATGAAGCTGATGAAAGGGAAGACGAGTTTTATTATTGCCCACCGCCTCTCAACAGTGATACATGCCGACCGTCTCATCGTACTTGAGGCAGGAAGAATTGTTGAGACAGGCACTCATCAGGAGCTCTTAGATAAGAATGGCCTCTATGCCTCCCTCTTCAAGGCCCAACTCTTTATCTAAATGTTATCAAAATGGCAAGCAAATCCGCTCTGTCTTACGGAGGAGAAACGGTAAGCTCCTTTAATGTCTCACCTATGGTTTGATAATCCGACTTAATTCCAAATGTCTGAGTATTCACCACCTTATATTCAAAGTGTCTCTTCTTGAGGCAGAAATCATCCCAGGCAGGAAGTCTCTTTCCAGACAGAAGGGATAGAGATCTTATAAATCGTGATGAAATGTTTATTTGGAAGTAGATCTTTCTATTAAAAGCCTCACATATCTCTCTGACAAATTCCTCACTACTTATTGCAGGATTCCCTAAAACAAGCTCCGATTTATCTACCTCGTTCTTCAAAATGTAATTTACGATAAGGGCAATATCTTTAGCATGGATGAAGTGGAAACGGATATCTAACTTAAAGAAACGTATCAACCAAAGCCACTTGAGTAATTTTAAGATTACCCAGGAGGCATGTGAATAGGGATGTTGGCCATTTCCTCCTAAGATCCAGGTGGGAAAGAGAGTAATAATCCGATCGTAGATCTTCAATTCAGGCAACTTCTTATAGCAGAGGTACTTTGCTTGGATATAGGGAGTTCCTATCTTATCTATATTTTTGATAGGTTGGTTATCGCTATCCAATATGCTAGCCGTTGAGAAATAGATTGCCTTCTTACAACGAGAGGGGTCTAAAAGCCCAAAGAGCTCTAAAGTATGTTTATACTCTACATCCCAGTTTCCCCAGTCTGTAGCCAAATGGATGAGAAAGTCCATCTCCTTCAACAGTTCAGAATATCTTCTTATATTACAGAGATGATCATTGATCAAACTGATATTAGGATGAGATTCAAGATCAAATTTCAACCTCTTAGGATCCCTTACCAAGAGATATAGATGGTATCGAGAGTCCTTCGCCAGGACTTCAAATAAATAGTGTCCAATGCAACCACTTATCCCAGTAATAAAAAGATTCTCTTTCATTGTTCCTTGATCAGACCCATACTTACCCCTGCTATCGACCAGAAGAAGAAGCCTAAGGGGACAATATGGATGACGTCTTCTACCATCCCCTGAAGAAGAACCCCTAAAAGAGAGAAAATGCATCCTCCAAGGAGTCCCTCCAAACCATAGAGGGAGTGGCAATGAAGATAGAAAATTGCCCTTCTAAAGAGGGTGAACAAAAAGAGAGCAAAAGCAATAAATCCTAAGGATCCAAGTTCTACAAGGACTCGCAGATAGATGTTATGTGTACTTCCATAAAGGATAAGGTTTGATGTGCCGTAAAGACGGGAAACTTCCGAATAGACTCCTAAGCCAGTCCCTACCAGAGGACGATCCAAGAAGATTTGGGGAAAGACATGCCTCCAGGTATAGAACCTTGGTTCCATAGTCGAATATCCTTCGATGACCTTCTGGATCAGATCCATCCTCATTATACATAGGGCAACAAAGGCAAAGAGGAGAGCAAGGCCCAGCCTCTTTCTTCTAACAAGAAGAAAGATTAGAAAGCTCACTCCAAAGGCAGCTATCCCCCCCAAGCTTGTGCTTAAAATGAGGGCAGAAACCCCTACCCCTAAGGAGAAGAAGACGAGTATATACCTTTTTTTGCTCAGTCCAGGGATGAGGACGAGAGGGAGGGCCATCACTAAATAGCTAGCGAGATTATTAGGATGACCAAGGGTGGTCCAGATACCATCCTCTCCAGAAAAATAGAGATGTAGAAATTCGAAGCGGTATTCAAGATTTATACCACTTATCTTTATGAGAATGGCCAATAAACTGATCGTTAGCATCGAAAGGGAAATACCCCAAAAGAGCCTCTCCTTACTTACCGCCCCTATATGTTCATAGAAGAAGAAGTAGGTCAAAGGGAAGAAGAGGAAAAGTATAAAGCTTCCCAGGCTCAACAGCCGATAATCGGAGAAGATCGCCGAGAGGAAGGCAGTGATAGTTAGAATCATAAGATACAGATTGGGATGGGTTAGATCGAGATACTTCCTAAAATCAATCTTTTTTCCTTTCCTAAACCAATTGACAGAAAGGACAAGGAGGCTGATATAGGCTAAGGGTGGAATTAGGGGAAGAAGAAAGAAGAAGAGGATTATCCAATTCTCATTTAGACTGTTCTCTCTGCAATCCATATTTCTCCTTTCAACACAGAGTCTATTGAATCTGGGGTATTATCTCCGAAATTATATATGAAACAATCCGACTTGCTCCACCCGCAAAACCCATTCTTTCTAATCCTATCCTTTTTATCTCTTCCCTTCTTGAGGGATCAGCCAAGAGGGAGAGAACCTCTTTGGTTACATGTTCCTTATTGCGAGGGCAGACAATAACTGCACCCTTTAAGAGTCTGCTCTGATCTAACAAGAAAGGAAGGGTCATCTGGGGACCATCTCCAGGAAAGGTAACTACCGGCTTACCCAGCCCTACGGCTTGCTCATTACCTGTTCCTGAAAGACCAATCACTACATCTGCTCTATTAAGAACATCACCAAACTTATCTGAAAGGATTATCTCGATCTTTCCCTTCTGAAACCCTCCCAATCTCTCCATTTCCTTATAATTCTTGAAGTTCCAGCCTTTTTTGTTGGCTACCTCTTTTATTTCACTCATCTTTAAGGAGGGGGCAACGGCAAGAAGGAATATGGGCAGATCATCTTTACTTTGTGCTCCAATCTCTTCCACCATTTCTAGGATATATTGAAGATTCCTGTAGGCCTCTCTCTTGCTTCCTGGAAGAAGGCCGATTACCTTCGTAGAGGAGGATATTCCCATGTCACTCCCTGTAACTTGGAGGCAGTCCATCATTATATTCCCCAAGTAGACTGCGTAGATCCCAAACCTTCTCAAATAATGGGCAGTCTCTTCATCCCGAGGGAACACAACTTTAGAGTGCCGGCGCATAAGCCATATATCGATCAAGGAGAATCTCCCGATGTTTATCGACTGGGCTGTACTTACAAAGATCGTCTTCTTTTTCGTCCAGAATCCACAAAAGGTATTTAAGAAGGTGTCCCCCACAGTGATGACAAGATCACTCCTTTTACCTTCTTCCTTTAAGGCTCTAATCTGGGCAATGGATAGACTGAGTAAGCCTGCTTGAATATCTTTTAGTAAGTACTTCGGTCCCATACGGACGAATCCTCCACTTGGCATCATCCTTTGTGGCCCAAGCACCTCGATTCTATTAGAAAGATAGACCTTTCCTTCTCCCACAATGGGTAAGGCCTTAAATGTGAGGATGGGCATCTTTGTCTTTAACTCTTTGACGAGCTGACAGGCAATTGTATCCTCGCCATAACCATTACTGGCAATTAGGACCTTTAAACTTCTCATTCTCCTTGCGTAGATAATTCACATATAATAGATTATGGTAGAAATTGACAAAGAGTGTGAGCCAAAGATCTCTCTTCTCCTTGGCTAAATATGAGATGATCTTCTCCTTAGAGGGAAAGAAAGCTCCTATTAGCCTGGAGAGTACGCTCTCCAAAAAAAAGAAGATGGGGAGGTTCTGGGTCATTAGCCTTACCTTCATAGTAGGATGCTTTTTGTAGAATAGGATTGCACTCTCTGCCCTCTCCCTCTCTTTCTCTTCACATAAAGCAAGATTCTCAGGAGTAAATCTGGGTCGATAATGGTAGCCAATAGCACTTGAGCTCCTTACTGCCTTTAGACCAAGTTTCTTCAATCGCACACCAATTTCCAAATCATCCCATCCATACTTGAAGTCCTCATCAAAGAGCCCAGCTTCAACTAAATACTTCTTCTTTATAGAGACATTGCCACCAACAAAGAATGCTTGGGAGAGGTCTGTAATCTTAGGAGATTCAATAAAAGGGTTTTCGAGGTTGTAGGTATGGATTACAGGACCCTGCACAATTATCTTATTATCCCCTTCTTGAAACTTCATATGTTCTCTTAGAAAGGAGGGTGTGACGAAAAGATCACTATCAATAAAGACTATCGTCTCTCCCCGTGCTTCTCTTATTCCTATATTGCGCGCCTTTGCTATCCCTGACCTACTCAATCTTATATAAGAGAAGTTAGTTGGTTTATCAAAAGAATCTATAAGTCCCTCGGTATTGTCAGTCGAACCATCATCAACTACAATAATCTCATACCTATCTTTTGGATAGTCTTGTTTGAAGAGGGCTTCTAAGACAAGCTTCAGAAGATTCCCTCGATTGTAAGTGGGGATAATAACACTTGCTTCAATCATATCTTCCTAACCCCTTATCCCTTCCTTAATTTTAAACCCCAGGTTACATAAATCCGCAGGCGTATTCTCTACAGTTTGTAAAAATCCTCACACTGTAGTTCTTTAGGGGAACAACATAGGGAATCCTTCAAAGGGCTCTCATCTCTCCACAGATGAAGACCTCTTAAGATAAGATAGGAAGCAGATTTCATAAAGGGGATTTATTCTACTTAACACCCACTCGCTCTTTCCAAGGAGAGTACTACTTGACCAAAGGGTAGTTTTGAGGTAATACAGACGGGTATCTTGCGGGCATCATTGGTGAGATAGATCTTGAGGGTCCTCTTCTCAGAATCGCTTCCGTCCTTGAAGTATGGCTTTATCACCAGGCAGTTAAACTCACCTGCGACTGTCCGCACCTTCTCTTTACCTATAACCCTAACACCTACTCTTTTATTCTCTTCACCTGTGTTGATGTTTATCGCCACTTCTTCGCCCTCCTTCAGTGGCAGGAGCCGAAGGGAGTAAAGGGCTGAGATAGGATCATGGGTATTGGGCAGAATGGGTATCTTTTTACCCTTATAGTAAGCTAGATGGTTCTTCTGGTCATAGGTAGTGACAGAAGAATGAATCTCTTTACCGTATGAATGATACTCAAAACGGAGAGAGTGCCGGCCTAAACAATCCATAAATGAATCCAGTCTCTCATTGACACGGTAGATGAAGGCGAAGATACCAGTCGATTTGGTCATAGAGATAAGATGCAAGCTCTCCTGGTCTTTGATGGGTGTAACCCCTTTTATCTCTAAAACCCCAGTTCCAACCTTCATCCCTGAGTAAGTTATTCTAAAGGTAAGTCTCTCTCCTGGCCTAAGAATGTCCTTAACCCTCTCGGCTATCTCCTCTTCTATCCCTACAGATGGTTTGACTGGAGGTTTTACTACCTCGGCTATGGTCACCTCCTCAGCTTTCTCTTTCTCCTTAGCCTTCTCTTCCTCAGCCTTTTTCTCTTCTACTACTGGAGGAATTAACACCCTTTTCTCTTCCTCAGATACAACAGCCTCGGAAATTTTCTCCTCCTCAAGCATCTCTTCCTTTATCTCAAGTTTCTCTTCTTTTGTAATTATGAGTTCCTCTACTTCTTGAGTTACTACCTCTTTCTTCAATTCTTTGGCTTGGGGTGTAACATCAATAATATTAGGTGATTTAACTACTTGGCGACAGGCACAACCGTAGGCAATAATTAAAAAAGCACCAACTAATAAAAACAATCCTTTCTCTTTCATTTCACATCCTCACTATGTCACTTTTTAAACATTCAATATAAATTATACCCTTTAATTTGAGGGTTTGTCAAGAGAATTAGCCATAACATTTAAAAATTTACTCTTACGAAAAAACTGTTTTGCTTTACACCGATGATCTCAGTCAAGATGTAATTGCACATCCCTCTATTCTAAGCAATCTCTCTTTCCATCCCCGGCCACTCGAATAATCGCCCAGAGATCCATCGCTCTTGATAACTCGGTGACAAGGGACAACGATGGGCAGAGGATTCCTTTTCAAAGCTGAACCTATTGCTCTAAAACCCTTAATATCCATCTTCTCCGCTATCCATTTATAACTTCGAGTTTCGCCATACGGTATCTTCAAAGTAATCCATAAGACCTTACACTGGAAGTCTGAGAGGTCTCTTAGGTCCACTCGAGAGTCGAAGACAAGTCTCTCGCCCTCAAGATAGGCCTCTATCTTTTGAGGGATCTTCCTAAAGAATGCTGGGTCGAACAAGAGATTCTTCCTAAATCTCTCTCTGATCTTTCTCTCTAAACCTCTTGAGGGAAAGATGAGAGTCCGTAGCCCCTTAAGACCACCCACTAGACCAAAAAGACCATATCTTGTCCTAAAGATAGTATACCTTAATTTAAGGTCCTTATTCTCTTTTATCCCCATCCCCCTCTGGAGCTTCCCCATCCATTCTCTTCTCCATCATTCAAGTGATTGATTTTATCTCCCGACCACTCACTCCAAGTAGATAACAGTCTTTATCCCTGACTCTGACCAGAGATGATGTTTATCTGTGGCTTTAAAGGCCCCTTCTTCATCCTACCTTTTCACCCACTCCCGCTGTAAATATCTTCCGCTTTTTCCACGCTTATCTTTGGTAGATTAATAAAAAGCATCTATACTTAAACCTCTTGATCTATCCTATAAATAAATACCATATCCAGCAACTTGTGTCAAATATCTTTTATCTTCCTTTCAGCTTACTCCTTTGATCCTTTTCTATTATGGAAAGATTCTCTTGACAAATCAAGGCCAAGGAATTATCATACAAAGTAATTAAAGTTAAGAATGAACAACCTGATCAAAAGTGGATTGTGCTTCAAAAGAAGATTAGTATTGGGCAGTTAAGTGAAAAGGAGATCAGAATAAGTGAAGAAACTCCTAATTATAACTATCCTCGGGCTCTTACTCTTTGGTTTCAAGCCCGTCCAGGCTTTTACGATAAGAATCCTTATTCTGAAGAATGCCGATAAGATAGAAATCTTTACTCCGAAGAGCCTTGAGATCGCCGAAAAGCAGAGTCCGATTCCAATCTTTATTGGTGGGTCAGAAGGAGCAAGATGTACAATCACTCTTTCTGGGGGAAACATCCTCATCAACAAGGTAAGGATAGGCCATAGTCCCATCTTGGTAAGATCAATTCCCCCTGCTGCTCTTCGGGTCAACGGTCGGCGATACCGGGGAGAGTTGGAGATAAGGAAGACAGGGGACAGCTTAAAGGCTATAAATATCATTGATCTTGAAGGGTATCTCTATGGTGTCATTAGACGAGAGATATCCCCTAATTGGCCAATGGAGGCGGTCAAAGCCCAGGCAGTAGCAGCCAGGACCTTTGTCCATGCCAACCTTGGCCGCCATGAGAATGAAGGGTACGATCTCTGTAGCAGCTACCACTGTCAGGTTTACGGTGGAATGGAGTCCGAAGAGTTTCGCTCTATTGAAGCCGTAGATATTACCGAAGGAGAAATCCTTACCTATAACGGAAAACTGATCAATGCCATTTACCATGCCACCTGTGGGGGGCATACTGCTGATACCTCATTAGTCTGGGCAGGTAAAGAGCTCCATTATCTAAAGGGGGTAATCTGCCCCTTCTGTAAGGAATCACCACATTACTCCTGGTGTTATCAGATCAGCTTAGATAAGATAAAGGCCGCCTTGGAAAAGAATGGGTACGCCCTTGGTCCAATCCACAATATCTCTCCCTCAAAGAAGGATAAGGCCGGCCGAATAGGAGAGTTGATCATCAACCATGGTCAAAAGAAAACTAAAATGAACGCCAGTGCCTTCCGATTTGCCCTTGGGCCATCAAACCTTCGAAGTACACTCTTCGAATTGAATAATACTGGAAAGGCTATTCTCTTTCAGGGGTTCGGCTGGGGTCATGGAGTGGGCATGTGCCAATGGGGAGCAAAGAAGATGGCCGAACTTGGCTTTAATTATAAAGAGATTCTGGGGTATTACTATCCTGACACTCAAATCTCAACATGTAGTTTGGACCTTGTATCTGCCCCCCAAAGGGTTTCTAAGTGAGACTTTCTGACTTCGACTACCACCTTCCAAGGGAGCTCATTGCCCAACATCCCATAGAAAAGCGGGATAGATCACGGCTTTTGGTTCTAAACAAGACTGGCAAAATAGAACACCGATACTTTTATGAGATCACATCATACTTGAACCCTGGGGATGTCCTTGTGCTCAATGATACCAAGGTCATCCCTACTAAGCTCCTCGGAAAAAACCCAAAGACAAAGAGGGAGGTTGAGTTCCTTCTCTTTGATAGTCCCAGAGATTATGCCCGATTACCGGGAAAAACAAGAAATAAGGCTATCTGGGAGGCCTTAGCCAAACCGGCTAAGCAAGCCAAGAAGGGAAGTCGATGGCAATTTCCCCAGGGAGTATGGGCAGAGGTTGCTGAGGTATTGAGTGGGGGAAGTAGACTTCTCCACTTTGAATTCGAGGGGGATTTCTTTGAGCTTCTTGAAAAGATCGGCCATACTCCCCTTCCTCCGTATATAAGGAGAGATGCTGAGAAATCTGATGAAGGGCGTTACCAGACCGTTTACGCCCACTCTCCGGGTGCCTGTGCCGCACCAACCGCTGGATTGCATTTTACCCGAAGACTCCTTGATGAGATCCACTCAAGAGGGGTAAAGATAACCCGGATTACCCTCCATGTTGGCCCAGGGACCTTCTTGCCTGTCCGGAGCGAGGTGGTGGAGGATCACCAGATGTGGCCTGAATATTACGAAATCAACCAAGAGGCGGCCGAGACGATAAAGAAAGCCCGAGGGAGGGTAATAGTTGTAGGGACAACTACTGTCCGAGCCTTGGAGACAGGACCTACCGAACCAACAAGCGGCTGGACAGATCTATTCATCTATCCTGGATTTAAATTCAGGGTGGTCGATGCCCTCATTACCAACTTCCATTTACCCAAATCAACACTCCTCATGCTGGTGGCTGCCTTTGTTGGTTGGGAACGGGTACTCACCGCCTACCAGGAGGCTATTCAGAAGAGATATCGTTTCTATAGTTATGGAGATGCCATGTTCATTCTCTGAGGGAGGTAAAGATTATAGAGTTTGAGGTGGTCAAGAAGGCGAGCGACTGTGCTGCCAGGACGGGGAGGATCACTACTCCTCATGGAGTGATTGAGACACCGGTCTTTATGCCGGTTGGCACCCAGGGTACAGTCAAGACGATGACCCCCAGAGAGTTGGAGGAGATCGGCACCCAGATCATCTTAGGTAACACCTACCATCTCTATCTGCGACCAGGTATAGAGATCATCAAGGAGGCAGGAGGTCTCCACTCCTTCATCCATTGGCCAAGACCCATCCTTACTGATTCTGGAGGATATCAGATCTTTAGTCTCGGAACCTTATGTAAGATCACTGACGAAGGGGTAAAATTCCAGTCGCATATCGATGGTTCCTATCATTTCTTCGCCCCCCAGAAGATCATTGAGATCCAGATAGCCTTAGGTGCGGATATTATCATGGTTTTAGATGAGTGCCCTCCTTATCCTGCTACCTATGACCATACTCGCCAGGCCAAGGAGAGAACGACTGCCTGGGCAAAAGAGTGTAAAGAGACTCTGAGCCGGTTACTAGCTACCAATCATCCCTTACCTGCCCTATTCGGTATCATCCAGGGTGGTGCATTTCAGGATCTGCGCATTGAGAGTCTAAAGGAGATCGCACAAATAGATTTTGATGGCTATGCCATAGGGGGGCTATCAGTGGGAGAACCGAAGGAGATTACCTATGAAGTCTTGAGTTATACTTGTCCAGCCCTACCCAAAGGCAAACCCCGGTATTTGATGGGCCTGGGGCCACCTGAGGATATCTTGGAGGCAGTCGGTTTGGGTATAGATATGTTCGACTGTGTCATGCCCACAAGGCACGGCCGGACTGGCTCACTCTTTACCAGTCGGGGTATCTTGAATATCAAGAATGCTCAGTATGCCCGGGATTTCACCCCACCTGACCCTGACTGTGATTGTTATACCTGCCGTAATTTTACCCGGGCCTATTTACGCCATCTGATGAATGCTGGGGAGATACTTGGGGCAAGATTAAATACTTGCCACAATCTCTACTTTATGATAAAATTGATGAAGGATATCCGTCAGGCAATCAGCGATAATTGCTTTTTAGAGTTTAAGGGAGACTTTCTGGCTTTATACCAAAGACTATAGCTTGAATTTGAATAGATTGGGAAAGTTTAAAGGATGATGAAGATCGAGTTATACGATACCACCTTGAGGGATGGCGCCCAGATGGAGGGAATCTGCTTCTCCTTAGAAGACAAACTCCGAATTGTCCAGAAGTTGGATAGCTTAGGTGTTCACTATATCGAGGGTGGCTGGCCAGGGGCAAATCCCAAAGATATACGTTTCTTCGAAAAGGTGAATGGACTCAAACTTAAAAATGCTAAGATAGTGGCCTTTGGCAGTACTAGACGAGCTAAAAACCCTGTAGAAGAGGATGCAAACATCAAAGCTCTGCTTGAGGCTGGAACAGAATGGATCACCATCTTCGGCAAAAGCTGGGATCTTCATGTTCGGGATGTACTCAAGACCTCGCTGGCCAAGAACCTTGTCATCATCTCTGATTCAATTGCCTATCTAATCTCTAAGGGAAAGAGGGTAATCTACGATGCTGAGCACTTCTTTGATGGCTATAAGAAGAATCCTGAGTATGCCCTCTCTACCCTAAAGGAGGCTCAGGTCGCGGGTGCAGAGATCATCGTCCTCTGTGACACCAACGGTGGAACGATGCCTCATGAGATAGAAGAGATAGTCAGAGAGACTAAATCCCATGTCTCGCTTCCTCTGGGCATTCACGCCCATAATGACTCGGGAATGGGTGTAGCCAATTCAATTGTGGCGATTAGAGCGGGATGCACCCATGTCCAGGGAACGATAAATGGTTATGGAGAAAGGTGTGGTAATGCCGATCTCTGTTCAATCATCCCCAACCTGAAACTGAAGCTGAAACTTTCTTGTATCAACAAGGGACAGCTCAAACATCTGGTTGAGATCTCCAGGTTCGTTCGGGAGTTAGCCAATCAAGGACCCAACCACCAGCAGCCTTATGTGGGGCACTCCGCCTTCAGTCATAAAGGTGGAGTTCACATCGATGCCGTCCGAAAGAATCCAGTTGCCTATGAACATATCGATCCTGAGATAGTTGGAAACCATCAGCACATTCTCGTCTCAGAGCTAGCAGGAAGTTCTACCATCCTTCATAAAGCGGCTGAATTGAAGTTTGATCTCAAGGAGGGGTCACAGGAGTTGAGGAAGACCCTTCAGGATCTAAAAGAGCTTGAGAGTCATGGCTATGAGTTTGAGGCTGCTGATGCCTCTTTTGAACTTCTGGTCCGAAAACATACCGGTCGGTACAAGAAGTTCTTTGACCTAAAGAGCTTTCGAGTCATCGTTGAAAAGGGAGAGGACGGCAAGCTCTTCTCAGAAGCGACAGTCAAGTTAGAGGTCAACGGGATACCCCGCTACACTGTGGCTAAGGGCGATGGTCCAGTCAATGCCTTAGATAATGCCTTACGAGAGGCTTTGGAAGATTTCTACCCTGAGCTAAAACAAGTCCATCTAACCGACTATAAGGTCCGTGTCATCGATTCGGCCTCAGGTACTGCAGCCAAGGTGCGGGTCCTTATCGAATCAAGTGACCAAGAGGGATCTTCCTGGGAGACCATTGGTGTCTCAGAGAATATCATTGAGGCTAGCTGGGAGGCTTTGGTCGATTCCATCGAGTATCTCCTTTTGAAAAACCAGGGGCAGAAGAAATAGATTGGTAAAGGCAAGCTAAGGTTTTAAGATGGTAAAGCAGATTGCTCTATCAAAGAGGTATGACCATCGCTACTTAGAGGAGAAATGGTACAAGTGTTGGGAGGATGGGGGCTACTTTGTAGCTAGAACCAACTCTAATAGAGAATCCTTCTCCATCGTTATCCCACCACCTAATATTACCGGCTCCCTCCATATGGGACACGCCCTAAATAATACTCTTCAGGATATTCTAACCAGGTTTAAGAG
>DNCN01000125.1 GCA_003485015.1 bacterium | reverse complement strand
AAGTTATCTTACTAACCCTTTAATTTATAGTATAATTCTCGTGTTTTAGCCCTAATTTTTATCTGCAGACTTGATAAAGAGCCCTTTTTTATTATTCCACTTAGAGCTACATCAAAATTACTCCTTGAATATCGTAAGACTTAGGTTTAAGGAGGAACTTCTTGCAAAGACGAACATAAAGTACTTAGAGCAGGCTCTATAAGTATCTGATTTTATTAGAGCTATCTATCTAAACCGAGACTTCAGTAAAAATCATTGACAGAGATTTAAAAGCCGTGATATATTTCTAATTAGTCCTTCTGTGCCCCCCCCCTCAAAAACAGACTACTTTCTTAAAAGAAGCAAGAGGGGCTAAAACCTAAGAAGCTCCCCTGATGTTTCACGTGAAACACTCTCTTGAAAAAGTCTTAAAGAAAAGTAGAGGTTTTCTAATAAAGGAACCTGGAACTGGATAAAGAAGATCGATGAAAGAATTGGCCAATATTGCCCTTAATATCACTCAGATGGAGGGAGCAAGTTATACCGACATAAGGATTATTCTCGCCCGATCTGAGTCAATTGCCTTAAAGAACGGAGTCATAGGTCACATAAACAAGGGAGAGAGCTTAGGTTTTGGGGTAAGGGTGATTATCAACGGTGGATGGGGGTTTTCTTCATCAAGCAGATTGAACAAAGAGGGTATCGAAGAAGCTACCCGTCTTGCCTGCAGGACCGCCCGGACAACAAGCTCTCTAAAACTTAGAGATATTCATCTTACCCCAGAACCTATCTATAATGAGATATGGCAGACGCCGTACGCCATCGACCCCTTCAAAGTCTCTCTTGAAGAGAAACTAACCTTCTTGGCTCAGATCGATAAGATCTTAAGGGCGGATACAAGAATTAAGGTGGCTATAAGCAGTATGGACTTTTTTAACGAGCACCAGTGGCTGGCTACTAGTGAAGGAACATTCATCGATCAGAGTCTAATGCGGAGTGCCGCAGGTTTCTCAGCTATGGCTGTGGATAAAGGAGAGATGCAAATTCGTAGCTATCCCTCCTCTCATGGTGGATTAAGTATGAGTATGGGCTATGAACTTGTCCGCGAATCGGATTTCTTAGAGAATGCAGAACGGATCCGGGATGAGGCCATTGCCCTTTTGACAGCACCAAAATGCCCCCAAGGCGAAAAGGATATTATTTTAGATGGTGCCCAGCTTGCTCTCCAGATACATGAGTCCTGCGGCCACCCGACTGAACTGGATCGGGTCCTGGGGAGTGAGGCTGACTATGCCGGAACGAGCTTTCTTTTGCTCGATCAACTCCATAAACTTCAATATGGATCAGAGATCGTTGATCTGATTATTGATGGGACGGTTCCAGGTGGACTGGCCACTGTGGGCTTTGACGACGATGGGGTACGGGCAGGCAGGTATTATATAGTAAAAGAGGGACGTTTTGTGGGATATCAGACAAATCGAGAGCTGGGCCGTATTACCGGTGAAAATTTCAGCCGCGGCTGCAATCGTGCCGATGGTTTCTCTGCCCCTCCCATGATTCGTCAGAGCAACCTCTCTCTTATGCCTGGCGAATGGACATTAGAGGAGTTGATTGAGGATACCCAAGATGGAATCTATATGATTAACAACAAATCCTGGTCCATAGATCAGAGACGCCTAAACTTCCAGTTTGGGTGTGAGATCGCATGGGAGATCAAGAAGGGAAAGATAGGGAGGATCTTCAAGGATCCCACCTATCAAGGCATGACCATTCAATTTTGGAATTCTTGTGATGCCATTTGCAATCAGGACAATTGGAGGCTTTGGGGGGTGCTCAACTGCGGTAAGGGACAACCCAATCAAAGGGCAGAGATGTCTCACGGTGCCGCATCAGCCCGTTTCCGCAAAGTTAGGGTAGGAATTGGGAGCTAACCAGAGTTGATCTAAGGGGATTGCACTATAGACTTGACTTTTTGCCTCTTTAAGTGTAATATTAAAAATGACAAGCAAGGAGGGGATAAGAGACCAGTCCAAATTGGCACAGGGAAGGGAAGATAGGAACTGGGTAAATCTTTATGCGCCCGTAGCTCAACTGGACAGAGCGACTGACTACGAATCAGTAGGCCGGAGGTTCGAATCCTCTCGGGCGCTCTAAACATTCTATCTTCCATAATGGATTCGAAGCCGAACGAGCGCATCCGGTGGATGAAGAGGCCACAGGATGTGGCCGAAAGCGAGTTCGGCCGGGCTGGAATGACGAGCCAGGAAGGTGAGGAATGGAAGCCGAATCCTCTCGGGCACGCCAGAACATCCTTGAAGACATCCTGCCTTCCATAGGGGCTCTGCCCCTCTGGCGGTGTTGCCTTGCGACCTGTCACCCCGCCGACTTCCATGTCGGCAAGAGAAAGAGAAGGCTTAAATGCTGAAGAATGAAGGTTAACTCTATGGTAATCTCATAGACATCCTGTTTTTTCAAGAGGTTTCGCCCCTATGACGTTCGTTCCGGTCGGTGTTACCCCTGCTGACGCCTTCTCAACAAGAGAGGATTCGGAATTAAAAAGGAGCAGAGCCTAAGCGTGTGGGTGTCCCTGAAGAAAGAACTTGCAACAGGAGGCAATCTCACTGATGTCGTTATTCCCACTTCTTGCCCTCTTTGATCATCTCCCAGGATTCCAAAG
>DNCN01000052.1 GCA_003485015.1 bacterium | reverse complement strand
TGCACCCTTCCGGCTTTGCATTGTGGACATGCCTTACTCTCATCATAGCATGTTCCTACTTCTTCACCTGCTGGTTCAAACATTGCACTAGGACTAAATTTGAACAAAAATAGCTTGGTGTTTTCTATCTCTCTTTTAGTATATACCCGGTCAATATATGCACAACTATACAATCCTACGCTATCTATTTTGCATAATTCCTTCAAACTATCAATGTAAATTGAATACGCTTTATCATCGAGATAATTAGAAATAACATATATCTCATCCACTCCAAAGTCGTGTTTTTCCTTTATCCAGGCAGAATTAAAAAACTCATTATTTAGTTTTTTAAACTGTTTTCTTCCACATCTAATAGTCAATTTCTCTCTCATTTTATAACCTCCTTAAAGTTTTTTCGAGATTGTTCCATTGACTGTTGAAATTCAGGTAGCGGTTTTCCACCCTGATATGTTACTATCAGGACAAAAAGAGAGGTTTTTAAGAAAAAGGAAGAACCGGCCATGAAAGATAGTACTACAAAGCTAAGCCAAGGGCAAGAAGATTTTTATATGGATAGTGTGAGGTAAGACATTATCCTCTCTTGTGGAGGTAGCATAGGGTTATGAGGGAGACCGCTTGGGAAATTTCAACAGAGAACGGGACAACCTCGGGATTGAAAGAGGTTAGAGTCAATTCTTCAGGCTGTGGAGTAAGGGTAAAAAGATTTGAGTTCTTAGCGGGGATTTGGCTCAATAGAAGATCAGAAGAGCATAGGGCGATAACCAGCTAGGGACATGAAGAAGCTGGATGAAGCAGTGGGATGGTAGTGTTAGATTCGAAGAAAGTCGAGATACAAGAAAGATATTGACATTCCTTGGGGTATGTATTAAATTATTTTTTGGAGGAGGAAGGTGGTTATAAGAGAGAAAAGAAGAAGGGCTATAGTTAAAAAAGTTTTTTAATAAGGAGGAATGCCGAGATGATCGATCAGGAACTTTTAGAGATACTGGCGTGCCCGGTCTGTAAGGGAGACATATCTTATGATGAACCGAATCAGAAGCTCACTTGCGGTAACTGTGGTAGACGTTACCCTATAAGGGATGGTATTCCGGTTATGTTAGAGGAGGAAGCAGAGATACCTCAAGGAGATGTTTGATTCGAACCAACTCTTCATCAGGGTCCCATACCAAATCTTGGTGGAGAACTTAAAGACGGTCTTTAAACACCGTTTCAATGTTGAGGTCTATTTCGATGCCTTTCTACTTGATACTACTCCACTTAGCGATCTTCGTCGGCTAAAAAAGATTATGGAGGGGTCTGGCCTCCAGCTCACTCTCCACGGCCCCTTTCTGGATCTTAATCCAGGGAGCCTTGATTCCAGGATACGAGAGATCACTAAACACCGGTATCTACAAGCCCTCCGTATATGCTCCTTTTGGGAGGTTACTCAGATTGCTCTTCACCATGGATACAACCCCATTTACCACAGTTTTGCTTATCAGGAATGGTTGAAGGGAAGTATCGAGGTCTGGGAGGTGGTAACCAGAGAGGCCGAAGCTCGAGGAGTAACCATCGGCATAGAGAATGCTTTTGAGGATGGGCCGAACGTTCTCAAAGATGTTATCTCAGGGGTGCCTTCGCCACACTTAGGTTGCTGTTTAGATGTGGGACATTTGAATGTCGGCTCAAGACTTGGGCTTGAGGTTTGGGTTATGGAACTTGATCAGCATATAGTTGAGATTCATCTTCACGATAACGATGGAGGTAGTGACCAACATTCTACCATAGGGGAAGGAGAAATCGATTTTAGACAACTCTTTGGACTCTTAAACGAATTAGGGATCAACCCTCTTTTTACCCTAGAGAATAATAGCGAGGAAGACTTCTTAAGGAGTATCGCATGGCTAAAGGAGAATGGGGTATTGACCGTATAGATAAGGAATTTTCAGATCTGGAAGCATCCTTAACCAATATCAGCCCCTTCCGTCAAGATAGTCTGGATGCTCAGATAAGAATCGAGGTAGATCGGGAAGGATTTGCGGCCTACCTTGTCATCAGCCCTCCCCAGGCTGGAGGGAGAATGGTTGAACTTAAAGACGTTGCCCGGGCGATCAAAGATGTTGGAATTCTAAATGTAGATTGGCCAGCCATTAAGCAGGCCCTCTCTGAGAGGAGGTTTAGTGTTCCAGTCCTGATTGCCAAGGGGACCCCTCCAGGTAGAGGGCGGAAGGCAACCCTTGTCCTTGAAGTGAAAAATAATGAGTTTGTGAAAGAGGGTCAGCTTCTGGCAACTAAATTTAAGCCCACTCCAGGAGCACCAGGTCTTTCAGTAAGAGGTGAAAGGATACCTGGTCTTCTGGGCGAGGATTTGACTATCGCTATGGAGAAGAACTTGAGGTTGAGTGAAGATGATACCAGAATCTATGCGGCGATAAATGGGGTTGTTACTTGGGATGGAAAGAGGCTCTACGTAAATGAGGCTTCCTTAGATGAGATTGTTCATAGTGATCTGGATCTATTTTTGGATAAGATGAAGGAGGCAGTTCGTGATCCGGAGTTTGATGCCCAGGTGAAGATAATTGTTGAAAGAGACAAAGCCTATGTAGTTATTACCCCACCAAGAGCTGGGGGAAAGATGCCTGCTAAGGGGGATATTCTTCGGGCAATAGAGTCTAAAGGGATCTATCCCGAGAAAGAGCGTGTAGACGCCATCCTGACTAAAAAGGAGTTCAATACCCCCCTCCTTATCAGCCAAGCTATACCACCTATTAAAGGGAAAGATGGAAGGATTATTTACCAGGTGGAGACTAAAGCTTCAGTCAAGGAGGGTCAACTTCTGGCTGTAAGAGAGAAAGCCACTCCAGGAAGACCAGGAAGGAGACTGAATGGTGAGCTGGTACCCGCTGAACCCGGCCAAGATGTAAAATTTGTCATTGGTCAGAATGTGAGATCGAGTGCGGATGGATTAAAAGCCTATGCCGCGATAGATGGAGAGGTTATCATTGAAAGGGAGAGGATATCGGTCAGAGAACTTCAAATCCCCGAAAGACCTGAGATCCTGAGTGATCGTGAATTCTACCAGATAGAAAAGGACTTGAGTAGTTTTTTAGAAGAGACGAGGGAAAGTGGGCATGACCCCAGTCTAGATGCAAGGATAGAGGTTAATATAGAGAAGGATCTATTTGCCTATGGGACTATAGTTCCACCCAAGATCGGCGGACGGATGTTGCCCTGGGACGAACTGAAGAAGTCTTTGCTTCGAAATAGGATATCACGTCTGGATGAGGCGGCTATTTACCAAGCTTTTAAAGAGAGGAGATTCAATGCCCCTATCTTGATTGCCCAGGGAAGGCCTCCCGTGAATGGTCAGGATGCTAGGATTATCTTTCGGGCCAGACGTGGGGACGAAGTTAAAAAGGGGGATGTTATAGCCATTAAGGAGTTACCCACAAAGGGGATTCCGGGGGTTTCTGTTTGGGGCGAGGAGGTCCCCGCAGAGGAGGGTAAGGATCTGGTGTTCAATCTAGGCGAAAATGTCTCTTTGGGAGACAATGGACTGGCAGTCTATGCCCGTGTTGATGGAATACTGTGTCTTGATGACGATCGGATTGGTGTTCTTGCAGAAGAAGTTGCTATTGAACCGGAAGATTTCAGAGCCATAGCAGAAATGGAAGAAGTCAAGACAGAGATTGCCTATGATTCCTCCCTTGATGGCGGGGTAGAGGTAAGGATAGATGAAGACCTTGAGGCCTATCTCATCCTTATTCCTCCAAAACCTGGTGGAAGGATGATGGGAATGACTGATCTCAAGGAGGCCCTCAGCAAGGAGGGGATTCTGGAACTTGATAAAGCTATGTTGACTGAGCTCCTTAGTGAAAAAAGATTCAATACCCCTATCTTGATTGCCCAAGGAAGACCTCCTGTAAATGGTCGGGACTCTCAGATTATCTTTAAAGTCAAGGGTGGAGAGAGGGTAAAGAAAGGGGATCTTTTAGCGGTAAAAGAATTGCCCATACCTGGGATCCCTGGCCTCTCGGTTAAAGGGAAGAAGATTCCCGCAAGGGATGGTCGGGATACATCTCAGTTCTATTATGGTGAAAATATAGAGGTATCCGAAGATGGACTCTCTCTTTATGCAGCTGTGGATGGGAGGGTATACTGGAATGGACCGAGAATAGCTGTTGAGGAGATTGGTGGGTCTGTATTTATGGAGGATTTAGAGACGGCAGACGATGAGATAGAGAGTCTCTTTGAGTCTATTGAGGAGATAGCCGCTGGTAAATCCAATGTTGATGGGGAGGTAGAGATAGAACTTCGTGCGGATGGTGCAGAGGCCTATCTTACCATCGTCCCACCAAAGATTGGTGGCAAGATGGTTACCTTCAAGGAGATATATCAGAAGGTAGAAGAGGTAAAAATAAGGGATGTGGACCATAATGCCATCAATGCCGCCCTCCTCAAGCGCTATTTCAATCGTCCTATCCTTATAGCTAAGGGGGCTGTCCCTACCCAGGGAAAGGATGCCTCCTACTTCTATCGTTTTGGGATTAAGGATGGAATAAATCTAAAAGAAGAGGTTGTTCCTGGACAGCTTTTAATGGTCAAGAAGCCTGCCACAAAAGGGCTTGTGGGTAGGTCGGTCACTGGCGAAGAGATTCCAGCTAAGCTTGGAAGGGATTTAAGGGTGATGGCCAAGAGAGGAGTGGTCTTCTCTAAGGATGGGATCAAGGCCTACGCCACGACTTATGGCCAGGTCATCTGGGAGGGTAATGCCCTCAGTGTGGAGAAGATCAAAGAGATCGATATCAATGTCGATGAGATTGTAGGGGGTATTGACTTTGATGGTCGAATTTTTATCGCCGGATCAGTAGATGCTGTGAGTATTCGGGCCACATCGGATATCCAGATCACTGGAAATGTAAGTGATGCGGATATTAACTCAAAGGGGAGTGTCTGCATTGAAGGCTCTGTCTCTAAAGCCAAGGTAGTGTGCAAAGGGGATGTTATTGCCAGGGCTATGAAGGAGTCTGAGATAGAAGCTGATGGGGGGGTAATCGTCAGCGAAGAGATTGTAGATTGCCAGATAAAAGCCCTGGGTTGGGTTGTTCTCCAAGACAAGAAAGGTCAGATATCTGGGGGGAGAATCTCAGCCCAAGGGGGTATAGATGCTGGGATTCTTGGAGCCGAGGATCGCAAAAAGACCATTTTCCATGTGAACGAAGATGCGGAGATAAGGGCCTCTAGAGTCATTTATCCTGGTGTTGAACTCAAAATTGGAGAACATAATTTGGAGATAAAGAAGCCAAAAGAAAAAATCTCCCTGAGTATCATCGAGAAGAAGATAGGAGAAAAGGAATACCAACCAACTCAGATAGAACGAACAGTCCTCTTTACTGAAGCAGATTCAGGGATTAGAATTGAGGAGATGGTAACTTCTGTTGTGATTACTGATCTTCCCATCGATCAGGCGAAGAGGATGGGCGCGGAATTCCTGGAACTTAGAGAGGAAGAGGTTGAGATAGAGAAGGAGAAGGGACAGGCATTTCGTATCTTTAAAGTGGGGACTGTCCCACCTACATTAGAAGGAAGAGAAGGCGAGAGTGAGCCGAGAAGACCACTGGAGGATGAGGATGGAAGTTACCGGATTGTCAGCTTGCAAGAGGGGCTCTTTCTTACAGTATTTCCGGCCATTGGTGAAGGAAAACCTGTTCAAGAAGAGACAGTTCTAGCCGAGATCGCCGAGAAGAACTATAGAGGTATTGAATTTGAGGAGGTAAAGAAGGCAGTCGAGCTTGCCTTGGCTATACCAGTTAAGATAGGTTCACGCCAATATCGTCCTGAGGTTGATGGGACTGTTCTCATTGAGATTATAGATAATGGTAGGGGGGCTACCCTAACTCTTATTCCGGCCAAGAAGGGTGGCCTTCCAATTACCTTTGGTCAGGCGATGGAGGAGTTGAAGGCTAAGGGTGTAGTGGCAGGAATCAAAGAAGATCTTCTTCGCCAAGCTATAGAAGAAGAGAGGTTTTCAACGCCGATCCTGATTGCTGAAGAGATATCTATGCAGAAGCCAGAAGAGGTTGGTATTGAATATAAATTCAGAATAGAGCAGAAGCTCAATCTGGTTGAGGATGAGATGGGACGGATCGACTTTCGTGAGCTTGGTCTCATCCAAAATGTTCGCGCTGGCCAAGTGCTGGCTAGAAAACGCATGGGCACAAGTACTGGGAGGCCAGGGAAGAGAATTACGGGCGAAACCATCCATATCCCCCCTCCGGTAGATCTCCGATTTCCTGCGGGCAAGAATACGGTAGTCTCCGAGGATGGATTAGAGCTTTTGGCTGCTATTGATGGCCTGGTTGTGTTTAGTAATGAACGGGTGAATGTTGAGCCACTTTATGAAGTCAAGGGAGATGTGGATCTTTCTACTGGGAGTATAGACTTCTTCGGTTCGGTTGATATCACTGGTAATGTTTTAGATGGATTCCGGGTCATTGCCGAAGGAGATATCCAGATCCGTGGTGGGGTAGGAAAATCCTTTATTCGGGCTCAAGGTTCGGTGGTGGTAGGGGCAGGGATCCAGGGGGGCCGAGAGGCTGAGATTCGAACAGGCAAAGATCTTATCTGCAAATTTATCGAGAATGCTAAGGTAGAAAGTAAGGGGAGTGTTATTGTTACCCAAGAGATTATGCATAGTTTTGTGGATGCTGATGAGAGAATCGAAATTACTACTGGCCGAGGGCTGGTTGTGGGGGGTCAATTGCGGGCTGGTAAGGAGATTGTAGTCAAGTCAATCGGTTCCCGGGTAGGGACCTCAACCGTCGTAGAGGTAGGAGTGAGGCCGAGGCTTCGCCAGCAGCTATTAAATTTAGAGCGGATGTTTGAGAAAGGGCATCAGCACCTTAAAAAGTTAAAGGTGGATATTGCTGGTTTAAGGAAGCTTCGTCAGGGGAAAGGCCTTTCAGAAGATAAAGAGGAGCTCTTGATGCGGTTTATCAACGAAGAGAACGAACTAGCGATGAAGTTGCGCTCTTATGCTGAAAGAAGGGCGTATCTTGAGGGAGAACGGCTCAAGTCTTCCCCCGGTAAGGTGGTAGTCTTGGAGACTGTTTGTCCGGGTGTGGTCATAAGTGTAAGGACGGCTGAGTTTATCGTTAAGGAACCGATGAGTAATGTCACTTTCACCTTCGAAGACAATCAAGTGAAGGTTCATGCCGGAGTGAGATAATCTACTATTTTTCTTTAAATTAAGATTGATAAAGAAAGAACTTTTGCTAATGGTAAAATCCACATCAACTCGATAGAATCCTTTTGGGCTTATGCCAAAGAGGAATTGGCTAAATTCCATGGGATTAAACCTAAGAAATAGTAAAGACTCAGAGGCTGCAATTTTAGCCTACTTATTAAATTCTACGACATCTTCTGGATAATTCCCGTTACTTTTGCCCAAAAAGAAAAAGGTGGGGTCAAATGGTAGATTCTTATTGAGGATGGATCATAATGGTGGTTCTTGCGGGCAAACTCCAGAACAAGAAAGGATCTGGGGTAATTGCCATAACAGGTGGAATTCGGAAAGCTATCTATTTGCGCACTTTAATTTAATCAGCATACCTATATTTAATCAAATACAGGTATGCTGATATTCTTTAGCGACTATTCTGCTATAGCTCTTCCATGTGCACAAAGAGGATATAGAGCTCTATCAAAGTCTTTTTTGTTTACTTAGGAGAAGCGCCGTGGTGGTCTTCTTCCGCCACCTCCTCTTCTATCGTCTCTGCCTCCTCCCATATTTCTTCGACCAGAAGGGGAATGGGCTTCGTTTACTTTAAGTCTTCTCCCTTTAAATTCTTCTCCGTTTAAACCGTTTATTGCGGCTTCTCCCTCTTCTTTGTTTGGCATATCAACGAACCCAAATCCTCTTGACCTACCGCTAAATTTGTCTTTAATGATAGACGCTGATGCGACCTGCCCAAAGCCTTCAAAAGCCTCTCTCAAGTCATCCTCTCCGACGTCAAACGAAAGGTTGCCAACGTATATGTTCATCCTCAAACTCCTCCTTACCTGAAAATTTTCTCCCTATATTAGGAGATTTTTATTTATATACGAGAGCCTCTCTTTTGCATAGGCTGAAGGCAGGTTACGCGCGTAGCTCTGAGTAATCTTTATATACTTCAGAAGCAACTCCAAAATCACGCAAAGAGGAAGTCTCATATATTCCCTAATAATATAGTGAGTAATTACAAGACTTGTGCGATTTTTAGAAAAAGGGAAATTTT
>DNCN01000137.1 GCA_003485015.1 bacterium | reverse complement strand
AGAAAAAGAACCATCGAACGAGAAGAAAGAGAATGACAGCTATTAGAATTAGATAGAAAATCCAGGATCTTGCTATCTTTTTAAGCCATTCTAAAATCAGCTCCTTCCATCCTTCCGCCTTCTCAAAGAATCTGAAGTATCTTTTCTCATCTCTATTTTCTCTTCGATCGCGAGACTCGGCAAGATTCTTTGTTAACTTGCTCTCTTTATATTGCAAGAGCAATTTTTCGGGATCAAGACCCAAAAATTGAGCATAAATACGTAAAAATCCTTTTTGGTAAACTTCTCCGGGGAAAACACTTGTGTCATCTTCTTCCAGTGCCTTTAAATATTTCGAGCTAATCTTTGTCTTTTCCGCGACATATTCCAGGGTGAATTTCTTGGTCTCTCTTCTTCCCCTTAGAAGAGCCCCCAGGGTATCCATGTCCATCACCTTGCTTTTAAAAAAGAATCTAAATCTTAGGAGTTCAAGATATTAATAAAAAGGGAACCGGAGTTACCCGGCTCCCCTTTTCCTCCTAATAAATAAAGATCTGTCTTTATCTTGGATGAATCTTAGCCCTACGGTCCTGACAAAACCTTAGGGTAGAAGAAGGATCTCTACCCGCCTATTACCGGCCCGGCCTTCACTAGTGGCATTGGAATAGAGAGGGGCATGTTCTCCATAGCCAGTAGCTCTCATCCGTTCCGGGGCAATACCCAACACTTCATTCAGGTATCTGAGTACCTTTACTGCTCTGGCCACAGAGATCTCCCAATTTGAAGGGAATTCCCGACTGCGAGCAGGAACATTATCGGTATGTCCCTCAATAAGAACAGCTCTCTCTGGATTCTCCTTCAGTATCTGGGCAACTTGATTCAGGGCAGCCACCCCCTCTGGTCCAAAACTAACACCTCCTGAAGCAAAAGAGATTTGGCCAATAACCTTTCCTTCTCTAACGCCCTTCATCTCAATAGAAACTCCCGTTTTCTCTACATACTCACGGTAGTTCTTGAGAAGTTTCTCGTTTTCCTCTTTTGCTATTGAAAGGTCTTTAGTAAGTTGGGCCTTATCTCTCTCAAGACTCTTTATCTTATCCTTCGTCTCCCCAAGTTTTATCTCTAAATCAATACCAGAGAGCTCTATCTCATTCTTCCTCCTGGTAATCTCAGCTATCTCCTCTCCTTTTGCTGCCAGGGAGTGGACGAGCCTCTCCCGCTCAAAATTCAGGGACTGAAGATCTTTCCTGAAAGTATCAACATTTTTGCTCAGCTCAACTTTCTCCAGAGAGAGGTTCTCATAAGCCTTTTGCAAGTTGGCCATCGCCTCCTTTAGACTCTTATTCGCAGCTAAAGTTGCATCCAGGTCTGAAGTAAGCCTCTTGTTTGTGTTGAGAAGTTCACTATTCTCAAGAGAAAGCTTGTTTCGGGCTTGCTGGATCTGTGTCAAGTCCCTAAGTTGATCCTTGATAGTCTCGTCTGCCTTGTGTTTCTCAGTCCGCATGCTCTCCAGGTTTCTCTCTAGGGCTTCTACCCGAGACATAAGATCGATCTTTGTCTGAGTTAATCCATCTCGTTCCTTTTGGAGAGAGCAGACTTCAGAATGGAACCCATCTCTGATCTGGGTAACAGCCTCAAGTTCTGCAGAAAGCCTAAGGGCTTCATCTTCTAATTTGTCTATCTTTCTATTCAGATCCAGGATTGTTTGGCTGAGACTCTGATTTTCTGCAGACAGAGTATCTGCCTTGTGCGAAAGCTCACGATTGGCTGTAATCAAACTATCTCTCTCTTTGACGATCTGGACTAGCTCCTCTTTCAGCGTCTCCCTCTTGGCTTTAAGGGATTCAGTCAAGCTGCCTAAGGTGGTGTTTTCATCTTGTAGCTTAGTGATATCTGCAGAGAGATTATTGGTCTCCCGAGTCAGAACCCCTTTCTCTCTCTTGAGGCTGGCTATCTCCTTCTCTAGGCTATGGCGCTCGTTGAGCCACGCCGTTCGCTCATTGGTAAGAATAAGCCTCAACTCCCCTATCTCTTTAGATTTCTCCAAGATGATCGCATCTTTGGCTGCTAGTTCCCGCTCAAGCTCAATCTCCCTTTTGGAAACCCATGAGAGGGCTTCATGAGAGGCTAATAAGGTTATCAAAAGAACAATAATAACCACACCAAGACCCCTCTTTACCACGCCTAACCTCCTTTCATTTCACTAGAATTGCACATAATAATGTCTCAATTGCTCACCGAATTGAATACCCTTCGCTTGACAATTCTAGAGAATTATTTATACCATCTACTAACTACTAAAGCAAGCAATGATATTTTTCACTAATTTTAGCATGTGGTAAGTTTTTTGTCAACAAAAATTTAGAAGTAAAAACGCATAAGACAAAAGAGCTCTGCGAAATTGAGCCTTTCGGTCTTAAGTTCCGCTATAAGTCCTTCAATAATAATGTCTTTTAATATCTTTAATAGAAATTCTCCTGCTATGAGACTAAGCGTTAGTCCTTCCAAAAAATAGAAACGACCGGCTGTAGATATAAAAGAAGTAGTCTCTTTAAAGATTGAAGAACCCTGGAAAAGGCCGTTTTTATTCCTCTTTAACTACCGAGAAGGGGTTTTTTCTAAAAAAACTTGCAAGAGCCTTGCTTTAGGGAGATAAAAGAGTGTTTTTTACAATCAAATTTCCCTTTGCAAGTTCCACCTTCTCGGGCTGAGATACCCACAGGGATAAGTCCAAACTTATCAAATTATCAACAGAGTTATCCACACTATCCACAGGCAGTTATTCACAGACGATCGGAGGACATTTAATTTCTAAACCATTGAGTATAAAAAACTTATAGAGACAACTATATTAGTTATATTTTGGTATCCTTTGATTGTTCGTATGATTTTTCTATTGGGTGGAAGGTGACTTAGGCCATTGAGGATACCTCGGTCGGGAAGCTCAATATTAGGTAGGAAGTCTTTGCAAAGACGGTCCGCTCGGGCCAGTTATTATTGCAGTTCTTAGTGACCGTTGAGAATCTTCAGAAACTGTTTTCTGAATCCGGGAAAGAACATCCACCTCTTCTTCAGAATATTAGGAAGGGCTACCCTGTGCTCTAATTTGATGAGGTGATAACCAAAATTGGTCTGGGTAATACCACTTATCTCGCCCGGATAGTCGAGGGCAAAGCTTGCATCTTCAAAGGGCTTGACCATCTGGCCCGGACCAAAGTAACCTAGGTCTCCTCCCTTTCGGCCGCTAGGACAGGCTGAGTGTTTATGGGCAAGCTGGGCAAAGTCACCCCCTTGATCCAATTGCCTCTTTATCTCTTCAGCCTCTTCTCTGGCCTTGACCAATATATGCCTAACCCGGATAGGTGAGATCCGTCTCCGTATCTCCGTCAATATCTTCTTAAAAGACTCGCTCTCTTGGGAGGAGATTATCTTCTGTTGTATCTTGTCCTTTTTATAGATTGAGGTAGATCCTACTGTGGAAACAGACATCTATCTCTTCCTCATCTTAGTAACTAACAATATAGCTGGTGTTAAGTATTCCCTTTAAGATTACTCTTTAATCAATTCTTCAGCAATCTGGATCGCATTTAGGGCTGCGCCCTTGCGAAGGTTATCGGCCACAATGAATAGGTCAAGTCCGTGGGGGACGGTGCTATCCTTTCTGATCCGGCCAACAAAGACCTCATCTTTGCCTGCTGCCATTCTTGGGTAGGGGTAGAGATTCCTGTCTGGATCATCCATGACTATCACCCCTGGTGCCTCTCCTAGTATCTCCCTCGCCTCTTTTGGCGTCAACTCCTCTTCAAGTTCTATATTTACTGCCTCTGAATGGCCAATAAAGATCGGCACCCGAACCGTGGTAGCGGTTACGTTTATCCCCTCATCCCCCAATATCTTTCTGGTCTCGTTGATCATCTTCATCTCTTCCTGGGTATAGCCGTTGCTCAAGAACTCGCCGATATGGGGCAAAAGATTGAAGGCAATCTCATAGGGATAAACTTTCTTTTTTATCTCTCGATCCTCTAAGGTGGCCAAGCTCTGTTCGCGCAATTCCACCATCGCCAGAAGCCCTGTTCCCGAGACCGACTGATAGGTAGTAACCACAACCCTCTTTATCTTGGCCCTCTGATGAAGAGGGCCAAGGACAAGAACCATCTGAATAGTGGAACAGTTAGGATTGGCAATGATCCCTCTATGGTCTTTGAGGGCATAACGGTTGACCTCGGGCACTATCAGAGGGACATCTTTCTCCATTCTGAAGGCACTACTATTATCGACCACAATTGCCCCTGCCTTTACCGCTAAAGGGGCAAATTTCCGGCTTATCTTGGCACCAGCCGAAAAGAGGGCTATCTCTATCCCCTTAAAAGAATCGGCCTTAAGCTCCTCCACTGCCAGAAGATCACCTCTAACCCTCAAGGCCTTTCCTTTAGAACGCTCGCTGGCCAAGGCTCGAAGCTGAGCTACAGGGAATTTTCTAGCCTCCAAGGTTTCGATCATCTTGGTACCTACCGCACCGGTAGCACCAACTACGGCAACGTTATATCCCTTCACGGTATTCCCTCCCCAAAACTAAACTAAATAGGTAACAGTAGGTTATTGCTCCATACTCATAAAGTCTTAAGATCCAATGAATCCTACTATTAGGTCCCCCACCTCCTGGGTGGAAAGCCCCATCTGACCTGCCCCAAGACCCTTTATTCGAGCAGAAGCCAGGGCCTTCATTACTGCCTCTTCGATCAGGTCCGCACCTCTTTTCTCGCCCAGGTGCTCCAGCATCATCCCTCCAGCTAAGATACTTGCTAAAGGGTTGATCTTCCCTTGGCCGGCATACTTGGGTGCTGAACCATGGATGGGCTCAAACATTGATACACCCTCAGGGTTCAGGTTGCCTCCAGCAGCAAGACCCATCCCGCCTTGAATGATGGCCCCAAGATCAGTGATAATATCTCCAAACATGTTGCAGGTAACGATCACGTCGAACCACTCGGGATTCTTGACCATCCACATACAGGTGGCATCGATGTAGGCATGATCTTGGGTTATCTCTGGATATTCCTCGCCCACTTCTCTGAAGACACGTTGCCAGAGGTCATGTCCATAAGTGAGCACATTCGATTTATCGACTAAGGTGAGTCTCTTCCTCCTCTTTTGGGCCAATCCATAGGCATATCTAATGCACCGTTCCGTCCCTTTCCGAGTATAGACCATCTCTTGCATGGCCACCTCATCCGGGGTTCCCCTCTTCAAGGAGCCTCCGATACCAGCATATAAACCCTCAGTATTCTCACGCACTACTATAAAGTCTATCTCTTCGGGCCCCTTATCCTTGATGGGCGTGTAGACCCCAGGGTAGAGCTTAATCGGTCTGAGGTTGATGTACTGATCTAGTTCAAATCTTATCCGGAGCAGAAGCCCTCTCTCCAAGATACCGGGTTTAACCTCAGGATGGCCAATGGCCCCAAGGTAGATGGCATCCATTTCTTTGAGCTCTTTTAGGATACTCTCAGGAAGAACCTCTCCTGTCTCAAGATAATATTCCCCGCCCAGGTTGTACTCGATGAATTCATAATTGGTATTGGTAAGTTCGCCCACCCGCCGGACGGCCTTTACCCCTTCGGCGATCACCTCTGGACCAACCCCATCTCCGGGAATAACAGCAATCTTATACATAAAAAGGCTCCTTTCTCTTCTATTAGGTTCTTTTTGGCTCTATTTTATCTTTGAGTCGGCATACCTTATTAGTCCACCAAGCTTAACTATCTTCTCGATAAATTCGGGAAGGGGTTGGGTGGAGTATTCCTCATTCCTCGTCAGATTGAATACCCTTCCCGTTTCGGTCTCGATCTCGAGTTCGTCCCCTTCTTCTATCATCTCGACATCTCGGATCTCTAAAAGAGGAAGGCCGATGTTGATCGCATTACGATAGAATATCCGGGCGAAAGAGCTGGCTGCTACTGCGGCGATACCAGAATGCTTTATAGCTAAGGGTGCATGTTCCCGGCTTGAGCCACAGCCAAAGTTTGTACCAGCCACGATAATGTCTCCTGGCTGGATCTTCTGGGAGAACCCTGGGGCAATATCCTCGAAACAATGAGCAGCCAGTTCTTCTGGGTTCGACTTAGTCAAGAATCTGGCTGGGATGATCTCGTCGGTATTAACATTGTCGCCAAATCGGTAGACTCTGCCTCTAATCTTCATACTGCCACCTCTTGGGGACTAGCGATCCTGCCCAAGATGGCTGAAGCCGCAGTCACCGCTGGGTTAGCTAAATAGACCTCTGACTTTGGGTGGCCCATTCTGCCGATAAAATTCCGATTAGTGGTAGCGATCGCCCTCTCTCCCTCAGCCAAGACCCCCATGTGTCCACCAAGGCACGGCCCACAGGTAGGCGGAGAGACAACCGCACCAGCCTCAATAAAGACCTCAATCAGGCCTTCCTTAAGTGCCTCTCGGTAGATCCTCTGAGTGGCCGGAATGACGATCAGGCGCACCTCCTTATGGACCTTCCTCCCTTTTAAGATTGAGGCTGCTACCCTCAAATCCTTGAGCCATCCATTAGTGCAACTTCCAATAACCGCTTGGTCTATCTCTATTGGTTGAAGCGTGCTCACCCCCACGGTATTTGAAGGAAGATGAGGTAGGGCTACCTGAGGTTCAATCTTTGAGACATTATATTCGCGGGTATCTATGTAGGAAGTCTCGGGGTTACTCTTATAGACCTTATGGGACCGTTTAGTCCGCTGATTGATATACTCAAGGGTTATCTCATCTGGTTCAATATAACCACACTTCCCACCAGCCTCGATAGCCATATTGCAGATGGTAAACCTCTCATCCATCGGGAGCCGACTAATGGTCTCTCCACTAAACTCCATAGCCCTGTAATTTGCGCCATCAACACCGATATCGCCAATGGTATAGAGGATGAGGTCTTTTCCTCCCACCCATGGCTGGAGGTTTCCATAATAGATAAACCTTATCGTCTCGGGTACCCTCAACCAACACTGGCCAGTGATCATGGCGTAGGCGATATCAGTTGAACCCACGCCTGTGCCTAATGCCCCTAAGGCACCATAGGTACAAGTGTGGGAGTCGGCGCCGATGACAATATCGCCTGGCACAACCAAACCTTCTTCGGGTAGGAGGGCATGTTCTATTCCACCAAAACCTCCTTCAAAGAGGTTTTTTATGTTGTGCTCCTTGGCAAATTGTCTGATGCGGCGGCACTGCTGGGCACTCTCGATATCCTTATTAGGTGTAAAGTGGTCGAGGACGATTACTACCTGGTCTGGATTGAAGATCTTCTTTGCTCTACTCTTTTCAAACTCTTCGATGGCCAAGGGAAAGGTGATGTCATTCCCCAGAATGATCTCTACTTTAGTCTCGACAAACTCACCCGGAGTGACCTCGCGGCCAATGTGAGCCGAGAGTATCTGGATAATAGTGTTCATCTCTTCTTCCTCTTTCTCTCATAGATCATCTTGTTGATCCCATTGAGATAGGCCTTGGCTGAGGCCTCAATGACATCGGTTGAGATACCCCTGCCCGTGACTTCCCTCTTACCACTCGTGATCCGGACAGTCACCTCACCCACCGCATCTCGATCCACGGTCAAAGCCCTCAGGCTATAATCGAGGAGCTTGCATTTCATGCCAGTAGTTTTATCTATGGCATTGTAAATAGCCTCTACCGGCCCATTACCCCAGGCAGCCTCTTGAGCGATCTTTTTGCCTCTCTTTACCCTTACTGTGGCCATGGGGATAGTCTGGTCGCCTGTCGTTACATTGAAATATTCCAGTTGGAACTCTTCGGGGATACAGAAGACCTCATCTTCAATGATGGCTATAAGGTCTTCATCGAAGACCTCTTTCTTCTTATCAGCCAAGTTCTTGAATTTAACGAAGGCCTTGTCCAGTTCCTCATCACTTAAGGAGTAACCAAGATCCTTGAGTCGGGACTTCAGGGCGTGGCGGCCAGAGAGTTTTCCTAATACAATTCTACTGGACTTAAGCCCAATGCTCTGGGGGGTCATTATCTCATAGGTTGTGCTCTTTTTCAGATAACCATCTTGATGGATTCCTGATTC
>DNCN01000129.1 GCA_003485015.1 bacterium | reverse complement strand
TACCACTACTTTGTTACATTGTGATGCAAGCCCTGAGGAAAATGGTTGAATTTCCAAGATATTCAGCTTTTCTTTTCTGTCCTGATAATAGAAACTCAAAAACCTTGAAAATCCTCACACTTCATTTACAATTTAACAAAGTAGTAGTACCCGTCGATTCTATTAGGGGATCGATCGTCTTTAAGCACTTCTTTTAATTCCAGGCGCTTTATTCTCCTTGGGTCTTTCTCCTCTTTTCTCCAAATGGATATCCCTACCCCCAAAACCCTTCCGAATACAGCCTCTGCATGCAAAGTTACAATCTAAAAAGAAGAGGCAGAGGGTCTTCGTCTGGGGAGTATAGGTTATGTGGTAGATGTCCATAAATCTACATTCGACTCCTAATGAGAATGTTCTCCCTTGGGGCAGGACTCTAATACTTTCCATCTCCCCTATCCAAAGAGACTATACACTTTACCCCCTAAAGAATTAAAACCCAAAGTTTACGCCTCCATAAAAGCTCCTTCCAGGCAATGGATAATCCGCAATAAGCATATACCGAGTGTCGAATAGATTCTCTGTCCCGAGATAGAACTCTGCATTGTCCATCTTCTTTGCCACTCTCGTATTTACTAGTGTAAAAGGTGGCAACTTCTTTCCTTTTTTATCAGGACCTGAGTACTGTTCATGAGTGTAGCGGCTATCAAGGGTAAAATCGATCCCAAATGGGAGGGTTGATGATAAAGCATAGTTCAATCTATAGAGTGGGCTATAGCCTGCAATTACAAACTCGGGCGCATCTTTCTCTTTTATGGTATTATGTATTGAGTCGAAGCTAAATCTATGTGAAATTTCTCCTGTCTTTACCTCGGTTATCAACTCTATCCCTTCTGTCTTTGCTGCATCTATATTTGATGGTCTCCAAATCCCATCTGGACCAGCGGCCCACTTGATCAAATCTTCCATATTACGCCTAAAGGCGTTTATTGTAAAATAGTTTCCATTACGATTGAGTTCAATACCAAGGTCATAAGTCAGCCCCTTTTCTGGAACAAGGTTTGGGTTTCCTTCTGCCCAAGTAGTCTTTGGCCAGTATAAGTCGAGGAAGGTCGGTGCGCGCCATCCCCTAGAGACTACTAAAGAGAGTCTTCCATTTGTTCTTGAATGTATTAGACTGACTCTTGGACTTAAAGCATCACCGAACATGGAATGGTTGTCATACCTTAATCCAGTTGAAAATGTCGTTCTTTTACCAAGAGGAATCTTAAGCTGAGTGAATACTCCCCTACCTTCTCCAGTGTCACTGAAGCCATCTTTTGGACTCTCATTATACTTTTGGTCAATGCTCTCTTTATGAAGGCTTATTCCTGTGAGTAGATTCGTAAATGGCTCATATTGCACTTCAAAACAGAGCTGTTTTGATATATTCTCCGAGTGTTTGTCAGTTAACCCCCAACCATCAGGATTAACCCAGGTGAGCCTTTCATCAGTTCCATAAACAGTTAGCTCTAAGGGTCTATCTCCTAAAGTAAATCTATGAGTAAGGTAAGCATTCGAATTGTTCCTATTCAATCTTGCATTTGGTGAGGATGCCTTTCTTTCTCTTTTATTATCCCATTCTTCAATTGGTGTTCTATTAGAACCAGGTGTACCCACCTCAGAGTTAAGTAGATTGATACTCAATTGGCTTCTGCCAAGATTGGCAGAATCATACTCGAATCTCGTAGATAGAGAACTTCTATCATAATCTGAATTCTCTCTCCAGCCTTTGGCTATATACTTATCCGCTGAGATTACAAACCCTCCCTTCTCCAGTCTTCTGTTCATATCTACCCTTAGAATGTTTGTATCAAAGGATCTTATCTCATTTGAGAGTTCAAATTTCAAATCTCTATCCTTTGGTCTTTTAGTTATTATATTTATCACACCAGCCAAGGCATTTGCACCAAAAGAGGCTGAATTTGCAGAACGAACAACCTCTATTCTTTCTATGTTGTTGATTGGTATAGTCGTTAAATCCAATCTGTGTGATGTCGCTAAAGAAATGCCATTTAAAGGTCTACCGTCTAAGAGAATAAGTACATGACTAGCTCCTGAATGGCGTATCCTTGGTGAAAGGAGTGCTCCAACTGTTCCATAGGAAGAAATTCTTGTTCCAGGGAGTGTGTCTAAAATATCGGCCACTGTCACCGCTTTATACCTTCTTAGAGTATCTTCAGTGACCACGGTGACATTCGTGGGAAGCTCCCTCTTTCGTTCCTTTATTCTCGTAGCAGTTACAACTATCTCTTCTTCAGGCTCGATAATCTCACAATACTCCTTCGCCTCCCCTAAAGAAAGGAGATGCAAGGATATAAAGATACTCATTAACACCCATTTTAACATCTCTACTTCCTCCTCTTTGATTTTTTCTTTCAAGAGCAAAAAACCCAACCCTCGCTAAAAAGGGTTGGGTGAACAGATTCTTTCTCTCTATTCTTCCCTTCCCGCGAAGGTACTTATCAAGATAGGTAATCGACCGGACTCATCACTCTTTTTCAGATAATATTACCGTTGCGGGGCAGTACCTTGAATCTCACAAGGACTTCCTTTACCTATCCGATCAGGATTTTTGAAGGAAATTATATCATTCCTTCGAAGGATCTATTAAGCTCTCACCTCCTCTTGAAAGTAAACTTAATTTAATCTTCTCTCCCATTAAGGGATCAACCTAAAAATCTTAGCAAACATCATTCTATTTGTCAAGGAAAGATTAACCACGGACTAAAGATCCGTGGCTACCTCTGGCTAAAAAATTTAGATACAATCTTTTAATCTAGTGGGATAGTGAGAGAGCAATTATCCCTCCAATAACCCCTGCAAAGGCAAAGAACTGCTCCAGTTCCTTGCGCTCCTCATCTAATTGAGTGCTCAGGCGATTGATCTGACCAATCTGATGGCCTATGGTTACTTCGTGGGCTTTTATCATCTCTTCCTTCTGCCTGATCTCAGCCTCTTTCTGGGCCAACTCATTCTCTAAAAAGTATATCTGTTCCTTCAGTTCCTCAACCTCACGTGAGAGGCGGGCTATCTCCGCCTCCTTCTTGGCTACGACTGTCATTTCATAGATCTTGCGGTCCGTGAGGGCATCCTCTAACTTCCCTTCCAATTCCCTCTTAATCCGTTCCCTTTCAATATCCTTGGCTCTAAGAGCAATAAGTTCCTGATTGAGCTGGGCAATCCTCTCCTCTCTTTCATTTTTAACCTTTCTGAGAACTTCAATCTCTTTACGGAGCTCACTAACTCTTGCCACATCTTCTACCACATCTTCTTTAACCACCCTTGGAGACTCAGACGGGATGACTATCCGCTTTCCTGGAGTTATCTCATGAGGATTTTCGATATATAGATTTCCATCATAGGCCCAGAGTCTTGGCCAGAGCCAAGGATTTCCAAGATACTGATTGGCAAGGTCCCAGATGGTATCCCCTTTTCTGATGGTAATGACTCTATCCTCTGGAGAGGCAGGCTGGCTTCTAATGGCCTCATCTCTCAATCTCTTGAGTTCAGATGGGGTCCACTTCTTAAAAGAAGCCCTACGCCATCGGGCTTCACCCTTCCTCCATTTAGCCATAGCCTCCTTTGCTTCCCTCATCTCAGCCCAGCCCTGAGTAGGCAAAAGAAGAACTAGGCTTAGAATTGGAATAAGTAAAATAAGTGCCCTCTTCAAAGACAAACCTTTCATTCTCCTATCTCCTCTTCTTTATCATCGGTGATTTTAGAACTTAAGTTTAGTTGAGAAATAGTATGCCGGAAGATCAAGATTTCCGTGATGGATGTAGGCACCGTCAAAACCCCATCTCTCCTGATCGATCCCTGCGCCCCAGGTGAGGTGGCCGTCATTCAGCCCTACCCGAAGGCCAAGTACTTGTTTTAACTTCATCTCGGTACCAAGACGATAACCAATAGCCCCACTCTCAGTTCCATATTTCTCTTTATTAAATACATCTACGGCT
>DNCN01000184.1 GCA_003485015.1 bacterium | reverse complement strand
GGCTTTTATCCGAGAGGCTTCACTTAGTTCAATTCCTTCGCAAGCGGCAAGATCATTAAGAAATCCCTTAAGGATCTTAGATTTGGCTTTGATATCATCTGGCTCGATTTTATCAGTTTTTATTCTTTGGCTGCTTCTCTTTAATGATTCTTCTAAGTCTGCTATAGGAAGCAGTGCAGTAGCAATACAGTAAAAACTCTTTGACCTTCCTTCATTAAACTGGGTTAACATCATCTCAAGTAATTCTATGCGTTTCTTTTGCTGTTTTATGAATCTTTCAATTCCATGTTCTTTGATAAAATTCAAGTTTGACATAACTCTTTTGTATGACGGATAAGAAGAAGATTGTTTCAATTGTTGGCACTCCCCTTCGCTTTTGAATTTAGAACATGGGAATTCAGCACATTCAGCACAGACTTCAAAATTCTTCTTCTTCACACAACAAGTAATAAATGAACACGATGGATGCTTATTAAAAAAGTTAGGGCCACAACACCCAGGGCATTTTGAAATCCCCACAGTATAGTATCTGGGACATAGACCACAATCAAGCCCACAAGCACCGATTGTTGGATAGCGCTTCGTTTGTTTCATGGTCTTTTTCCCTCAATAAGTTTTAAAATTTCATTCTGTATTTTCTCTGGTAATTTTTTCATTCCATCCTTAATTATCCATCTTGCATCCTTATAACCCCTAACAAAGATTGTGCCTTTGTAGGTTCTTTCTCAATCCCTTGTCTTTTGAGTGTTTTGAGATTCCTCAAATGAGCATCTTTTATGATAATATTATCTTAATCTTCCTTCATTAATCAGATAGAATTAAAAGGGGCTCCAATCGACAGTAACACCTTTAGAGCGCCCTTGGCTGAAGCCTCTTCAAAAGCGGTGAATCCTTCTTCTAAGGGGTAGGCGGTGGAGATTAAGGACCTTACTTCTACCTCTCTATTTCTTAAGAGTCTAATGGCTGAGGCAAATGGTCCACAGCGTGAACCAATAAGGGTTATCTCATCGACAACCAAAGGGGAAAGATCGATATGGTATTTAGCGGCAACAGTGCTCTTTAGAACAATCTTACCCATTGGCTTAATCATCCGAGTAGCCATCTCAAAACCAGAGGTGGTGCCCGTGCAATCGATTACTATATTGGCTTTAATATCATTGGCTCCTGCGACTAAGAAGGTTTCTATCCCCCTCTTCTTCAAGATCTCTAATTTCGATTCATACCTCCCAACTACCTTTAAACAGCATCCATTCAAGCTGATCACTTGAGCAACGAGCAGCCCTAATTTCCCATCACCTAAGACTACTACCTCATCGCTCTCTCTGATCTGTATCTGTTCCAGTATCCTACAACTGGCAGCGAGGGGCTCAACAAATACCGCTTCTTCATCGGATATCTCATCTGGGATAGGGTGGAGATTTTCGATAGGCAAGGTCAGATACTCTCCAAATGCCCCATCTCGATTGCGGATTCCCAATACAGAACGGTTCAGACAGTGACTCCTTAACCCTTGCTGGCAATACTGGCACTGGGCGCAGCTACAGTTTGTCTCACCCACTACCCTTTTACCGATCAGATCCTCTTGTTTGCACTCTTTTACCTCTCCCACAAACTCATGGCCTAATACCCCTTTGAAATCTCGATATCCTCGGGTTATCTCCAGATCAGTATTACAAATCCCAGCTAATCTCACCTTTATCAGCGCCTCATCAGGCCCGGGTTTTGGAGTAGGGTAGTTATCGACAAATTTTAGCTCCTTATCAAAAAGTAAAGCCTTCATCCTTAATTTGTCTCTACTTCATAATCTTGACAAGTTCATTACGAACTGTTTTCTTAAACCTTCAGATCCCTAAACATAATAATATAACATAGGCATAGGATGTCAAGAGAATTCCCTTGACATTTATCAATTACAAATATAAAGTATGATTTTGCATACCGTTACGAAATAAGAACGTTATCGAATGCATAAATTGGGGTAAAAGATGATAAGAGAGATAATAATTCATTCCTTAATAGCGGTATCTTTAATTTCGATAGGATGTAAAGATATCTTCAGGAAATCAGAAAAAGATGAGTTAAAAGTGCCCGAAATAAAGGCAGGTAAAACAATCTGTCTAGCTCCTTCTCTAGAATTTGAGGGGCGATTCTTTGGTCCTAAATGGTCCTCCGATAGTAGTAAGATTGTATATAATGATGGTAAGAATATCTGGATAATAAGGAGCGATGGAAGTGGTAAGAGACAACTTACTACTGAAGGTGGTCAGTATCCAGTGTGGTCTCCTAAGGGAGATAAGATCGTATATCTATCAGAGAATAGTATCTGGGTGATGGACGAAGATGGGGGTAATAAATTTCTAGTAACTACGGTTAGTGAAGAGAAAGAGGGTTGGATTTGGATATTATCCTGGACGCCTGATGGAGATAGGATCATCTTTGCTCATAATGAAGAGATATGGAGTGTCACTATAGATGGATTGGGTAAAGAGCTACTTACAACAATAGAAGATCCAAATCCTCTGAGAGAGCCTCTATTAGAGCAAATCTCGATAAAATGGATTTCACCAGATTCTAAAAGGATTGCCTTTATTTTAGGGGATGCAGGAGATGGAGGAGGTTCTATATCTTTTGACAGTAATATCTGGATAATGGATATAGATGGAAAGAACAAAAGAGAGCTGGATAAAAATCTGAATATTTATGATGGTCCTCCTACCTTAGAGTGGTCACCTGATGGCTCTAAGATCGCTTATGTCTCGTTTGAGAATTATTGGAAAGGCAAATGTAATGTTTGGTTAATTAACGCTGATGGGACCAATAAGGAGTTACTGGTTACATGTGATGCCCTTAGTACCCATTCTGAATTTGCCTTTGTCCCCTCCATCTCTTGGTCACCAGATGGATCGAAACTTTGTGTATATCTGTATGAAGATACGAATAAGAATGGAGATTGGGATCTTGGCATTGATGATTGTGGCATTTGGATAATAGATATTAAGACTAAAGGACGGGTCAATCTATGCAAGAATGCCTTATTAACGGATTATAACATTGCATGTTATTTACCCTGCTTTTGGTCACCTGATGGTAGAAAAATCCTCTTTTACACAAATAATGATGGGATAGATGAGGTCTGGGTAGTCTCGTTAGAAGAGCTATGAAGACTAGACTGATAGCCAATCCAGCAGCAGGCCAGGGAAGGGTGGGAGAATTGTTGCCTCCTGTAGTAGAAAGGCTCAGGGGGATGGGACATTTGGTGGAAGTGGCCCATACCTCAAGGGAGGGGGATGGTATCAGGCTTGCCCAGGAGGCAGTGGATCAAGGGTGTGAATTGATAATCGCGGGTGGAGGGGACGGGACCCTTAATGAAGTCATCAATGGAATGGTCGGTTCTTCCGCAATCCTTGGGGTGATCCCTTTGGGCACGGTGAATGTCTTCTGTCAGGAAACAGGGATTGGCTTGGATTCACTCTTTGCCTGTGATGTTATCGAGAAGGGGGAGATAAGAAGGATTGACCTTGGCCTTGGTGGGGGCAGGTATTTTATCCTTTGTGCTGGTGTGGGGTTTGATGCCCATGTGATCTCAGAGCTTGAGCCTCAGTTTAAACGAATTATGGGTGCCCTGGCTTATCCTGTAAGTGGCATAAAATCGCTCTTCTCCTGGAAGCCTACCAAGATGTTCATCCAGATAGATGATCAGCCAATAAGGCGGAAGGGGTTTCTGGTGGTGATTGGAAACATCAGTTCTTATGGTGGACCAGGAATTAGCGTTACCCCTCTAGCAAACTTAGACAATGGCTGGCTTGATGTCTGCATCTTTAAGAAACGGTCAATACTGGATATCATTAGATATACCTTTGGTGTTCTCTTGCGCCAACATACAGAGTTTGAAGATATAGAATACTTCAAGGCAAGAGAGATAAAGATAGAGGCTAAGAGGCCTATTTTGGTGCACACTGACTGCGAGGTGATAGGGACCGTGCCTATGGAATTCTCCATTGCGCCCAAGATACTCCCTGTCATCCTCCCTAAGATAGAGAGATGAAATTGTAAACACTAATTTGACCTTATTAGTCCGGAACCAGAGATAAACTATTTTGGCTCCAATCCGTTATTTAGTAAATTCTTCAGGGGCTTTGATAAAGATACTTCTTTAGGGATTGAATAGGATTGGAAGAGGAGGGGTCCAAAAATCTATTTTAAAGCCCAACCCACATAGACTATCCCCTCACCATCCTTATTTAGCCCCAAGCCCAAACAGGTGATGAATTTTAGGGGCCGATAGACTGCGCCAAGGCTCCCTTCCTGCCTCAATTCTACTCCACCACCAAAGAGAGACCCTTGAAAAGAGCCCTCAGCGAAGAAGACACAAGAGAGGTCCTCGAAGAAGATACTCGGGTTCCAAAGACCCTTTCTTAGCTTAAGCAAGGGAAAGGAGTATTCGAGGGAGAGGGCGTTATCCACACCTATCTGGGGAAAGGTCCGAAGTCTCGTCCTTCCACGATAGTCGTAGTCTCCTAAGAGTTCAAGGTGGCTATTTGAAATATACCTTCTAAAAGTGGCACTGCCCCTTAATCCTTCATCCTTCTTCCCTATATAGTACCTGGATAAAAGATTAGCCGACCATCGGGGAAACCTAAATCCAAAGGTTACACCGGGGGTGAGGTACTCATCCTTGAGTCCATCTTGAACGCCCGCCTCTAATGAGAGATCAACCCTGGATAATCCAGGTGCTAAGCGCTCGACCAGAGGATAGCCCCAGGTTAGCCTGAAGAGATCATCCTTTTTAAACCTGAGTAAGAAACAAGAAGGCTTAAAGAAGCTGGAGAAGATGAGTCCCTCTAAGCCAAGCTCTCTGTCCTCTTTAAGGTAGGGGATTATACCGTAAAGATTTTCTCCTACAGCATCAGAGCCCGCAAGTAGTATCCCTGTAGGGAAAGGTATACGAATCTTGGGAAAGAGGGTCTTGAGGTTCTCTGAGTAGCCCACATCTTTTGCCTCTATATGACGAAGATGAGGTCTTGGAGATCTCTTATCTTCGGGAAGGGTAAACTCAGTTAGGGTTAACTCTTTAGAGAAGAGGTCAAATCCAGCCGAGGTAAGCCCAACAAAGTAGAGCCTATTTTTCTCTGGATCGACCACAGGATAATCGGCATAACCGGTATCTGTTAAACGGAGCATCCTTCCAGTTTTACAATCTCACTGAAATTGAAGTACTTATAAGCTCCTGTCTTCTTTAGATACTCACGGACATAATAGAGTCTACCCGCTTCGAGAATGGAGTAACCCATTTCCCAATAGCCCTCTTTAGTCAACTGCTCACCCTCTATCCTCCACTCCTTAGCCCTCTCTTCCTCATACTCCTTCCATTCAGAGAAGAGTAGCTTTATGGATTTACCATAGATCTTCTTTGCCGCTTTATCCACATTAAAGTATGGAAATAAAAGTTGAGACTCGCCATAGATGGTTATCCCTTCAAGAACCCAACCTGGACTGTACATATTAGGGTGAAAGATTGGGCCAAAGAGGGTCGTGGCAAGTTTGGCTGGACCTTTGGTATTGGTAAGGTGCATCTTATGGATGTATTCATGCACCCCTACCGAACGGTACCAGTTCTCAAGGGAAAGTCCTTGTTGAGGGGGATACTAGGGGACCTCTATATTATCGAAGTAATTATAGCGTCCACCGGGGGCTATACCCCAATCGAAGATGGTGACACAGGTATGACTACCCTCTTCATTTCCTGTAAGCCTCATCACCTCTTCTCTGTAATGCTCAAGGATAGAGAGGAGTTCCTCGGCATCTCGATGGTGAGGCTCTCGGTAGAATATGGTGAAGTTTTTGCTCTTCTTTGCCTTCCAGTTTGAATCGGCCCAACTTAAAGTAGAAGTGGCAACAAGGAGACAGAGGAAGACCAACTCAAAATACCTTCCTTTGAGTATCCCTTTATGAATAGACATAGATTACTCCACCAACATCTTCTATTTAGTGTTTTTAGATGGAGACCTGAAGATATCAAATTCCAGGCTCTGATCTCTCGGACTTGATCCTCTGCTCATAGGTATAGAGGTTCATCCTATCTCCTCGGGCGAATCCCACTAAGGAGATTCCAGCACTTTTCAGCAAGTCTGATGGCTAAGTCCTCAATCACTCCTGTTCATCCCCTCTGCTCTTGAAAGTAATCTATAATAATAAAAAAGCGGGCTACGCCCGCTAAGCACATCCAGCACAAAGTTATTCAAAGCTCGAATATTCTTGAATATGGTAGCGCCACGGGGATTCGAACCCCGGTCTCATGGCTGAGAACCACGTATCCTAGGCCTCTAGACGATGGCGCCTTCTTGCTGCCAGACCAGGACTCGAACCTGGAGTCTCCTGATCCAGAGTCAGGCGTGTTGACCTGTTACACTATCTGGCAATATGAGTCTTTTGCCTCACCTCTTCTCTATCCTCATCAATACCTCTCCTCTCTTCACATCCTGTCCATTTTTAACTAAGATCTCTACTACCTTTCCAGAAACTTCGGATTTGATCTCGTTGAAAAGCTTCATTGCGCCGATTAGGCCGAGGGTTTGACCTTTCTCTACTGTATTTCCCACCTCAACGAAGGGTGGGGTATGGGGTGAGGGGGTTTGGTAGAAGGTTCCGGTCAGAGGAGAGATCACCTCTTCACAGGCTATATGAAGCTTTTTTTTATCCCCTTCTCTTTCCTTATCTTTAGAAGGAGGCTTTGCTCTCCTAAATCTGATCCTTGAGCCTTTCTCCTCCAGCTCCAATTCGTAGATATTCTCTTTAAGGCTGAGTGAAACAAGGGACTCCAGCTTCTCCAAGAGAGATCTTTTATCTGGGGTCTGAGGCCCTTTCATTCTTTTATTATAATATATTTCCCTCTTCGATGCAAGCATTTTTTAACTACCACATGACCGTGATGACCTCACATAGTAGCGACTTTTGTCCTCCCATTCCCATCTTTTTAATAAAAAAACAGGCCCAGCGCAACTCGAATCCCCAGCCTCTGGATTTAGAGTCTGGCGTTCTATCTATTCGAGCTACGGGCCTATTTTTAATATAAGCTCAATCCTCTCAATAATGCTATAAAACCTTAAGATTCTTCTTCAAATTCCGCAGCAGGGGGAGCGACCGGTTTTAACCTTTGACCAAAATAGTAGCTGAGGCCAAGATTAGAAATCCATTCCATACCACCGATATCAAAATCTCTTGCCGCTTCTCTGGTCTTGAGGATAACATACCCAAGCCCTAAGTCTAATCCAAGGCCGAGGTTTTGGGTGATAAAATACTCACCACCAACAAAGGGCATAAGGAGATAACCACTACCTTTGGTCCCTCCGGTATCAAAGGTTATATAGCCAAGCTCACCACCTCCAAAACCCAATATTCTGGCAGTGGAATAGAGGTTATAGTATCCACGGCCAGAGAGGACAGATACCCCCTCTCCAAATGCACCCTTTAGTTCACCTGTCAACTTGGGACTGAATCCATACTTCAACGATAGATATGGATATCCTACGCCTACATCAATCCTTTTAGACAAATCAACCGCTGACTCTGAACACTCTACCCCCTTTGCTACTACCATACAGAATAGACACAAGAGAATGGTTCCAAATAGAGATCTCATCATCCCTTACCTCCAATCTTATATCAAGATTATAGATACAGTCTTACTTCCCAATCTTACTACGGGACCCGTGTCGGTGTATATCTATCTCTAGTATCTCCAAGCCCTAATTGACCCTCCTCGTTATGCCCCCAAGCCCAGAGGGTCCCATCTTTCTTTATGGCTAATGTGTGAGACCCCCCACCTGAGACAGAGGCCCATTCGGACACATTTATACTTACACTTCTT
>DNCN01000134.1 GCA_003485015.1 bacterium | reverse complement strand
TCTCTTTATCTTTTACTATCTTGTAACACTCCTCCCATGCACCGCGAGAATGAATGATTACTGGTTTTGAATATTTTTTAGCCAGTTCAAGTTGTAGATTGAATATCTTATGTTGTTTTTCTCGCTCGGCCTGATTCTTCTTAACTGATTTGTACCAATAATCTAACCCTATTTCACCAATCGCTGTAACCTTTGAGATATTTTCCTCAATAGATTTGAGGGTAGTCTCAAATTCATCTAAGTTTATATTCCCAGGATGTATCCCTAAGGCAGGGTAAATCTTTAATAGATTGACCTCTCTTGAAAGCCTGAGAATCTCCTTGTTGCTTGAACAATCTGAGCCAACAGCGATTAAGGAGGCAACATTAGCCTCTTTCGCTCGATTTAATACCAGCTCTAAATCCTCAATCTCCTCTATATGGACATGGGTATCAATTATATCAATCATAATACTCCTCAATGAGGTAGTTAACGCATAACTAGTTTAAGGCAGCACCCAAGGCAACGACAAATTGCGGATCAATGCTTTCGGACAGGTATATTCTCCTGTTTAGTCTTTTTTCAAGGAGTTTATGGATCGAGCTATTCTTGGCGCCACCTCCACAGAAGAATATCGAGTCCCTTTCGCCAACCACTCGGATCATATTGACGATTCTTTCTACAATTGAGGAATGGATTCCTGCTACAATATCTTCGATCCTTTTGTTTTGCGCAATTAACGATATAACCTCTGTCTCAGCAAATACAGCACAGGTAGAATTTATCGTTATCTTTTGGGTTGATCTTTCTGCAAGTTCTGCGAGATCCTCCACGGCAATCCCCAATCTACTACCAATAACCTCTAAGAATTTACCCGTCCCAGCCGCACATTTATCATTCATCACAAAATCCCTAATTCCACCATCTTCATCGAGTGAGATGATCTTTGTGTCCTGTCCTCCAAGGTCAATAATCGTTCTTACAGGACTTAATCCGCCCTTTTTAACAATCCAGGTGACACCTTTTGCACAAGAGGTAATCTCTGTAACTACTTTATCACCAAAATCAATACATCTGCGTCCATAGCCCGTTGAGACAATCCTGATGTCCTCTTTTGATAAACTGCCCAAGGCTAATGCCTTATTCAATACCTCTTGCGCGGTCAACTTAGGGTTTACCCCTGTAGAAGAAACGGCTTGAGACAATACCTCTCCTTTCTCCTGGTGGAATACCACTACTTTTGTAGCTACAGAGCCGATATCGATCCCGGCAACTAAGTCCTTCATCTGTTAGAGAGCATCTCTAAAAAGGCTTCTATCCGTGTCTTAATCTGTTCTATATCTTCCTGACTATAGTCTGTGTGGATTGTAATCATAGGTATATTTCTATCCTTTAGGACTTGTCTAATCCTATATAACTCGATATCGTAAAGCTGGCAGAGTCGTAATAGATGGTAGAGAACACCATCGATATTGAATTCTTCGATCAAGCTCAATAACCGGTCTATGCGATCGCTTGACTCTATAAAACATGGACAGGTAGAGGGGAGTAAGTATCTATTTGCTATTGCTCTTAGCATCGCTTCATCAGTCCATTCGTCTGGTTCTACAGGTTCATAAAGGAACTGTGTTCCTGAACAGAGCTCATCGGCAACAATGGTTGCACCGGCCTCTTCCACTATGTTGAGAACCTTGTAATTCGGCCAGATAATGGGTGCACCGGTAAGCAGAAGACGGGGTGAAGAATGAGTGGCAGGCTGCAAGTGGTGTTTGAGTTCGTCACATAACCCTTCTGTCTTCTCTATCCATCTATCTATGTCATCATAGAAACCTGTTTGGGTTATGAGAAGAAAATCCCTGCCATTTATAGGGGGTGGGTTGTGTCTTCTCAGTCGGTGGAGTCTGTAAAATACCTCTTGTCTTTTATGTAAGAGTTCGATTGAGTCTCTTAGTCTTTTTCCGGTGATCTTATTACCTGTGAATTGTTGGAGTCTCTCCCTTAGGGTCTTGATCTCATCGAACCACAGGCCCTCTGCTGAGCCAATATCCTTCTTCTGAGGTAGCTCTAACATCCATACCGGTACAAGGTTATTGAGTATCTCTCCCAACTTCTTCTTCCCATCGCATGTAGTCGGAATGATCACCAGATCACACAGCTCAAAGTATCCGAGTCCAAGTAACTTAGCACCCAGAGATGATTTGATCAAGGGGCAGATATCCCGTGGCAGAATCTCCTCTGCGGGATGAATCGTCTCGTAGGTCCCTGCACATAGTCTTACGGGGATACTATCGCAGGCATATAGCAGTTCTTGGGGAACAAAATTACAGAATATACCAATGATCTTTCTCTCTTCCTCCTTTGCCAGCTTCAGTTCATTCACCCTGATGGAGGTTGTAAGGATCTCTTCATAATAGGATAGATGATCTGGTCGACTATATCTGTGCAACAACTCCAGATTCTTCTGGATACCCTTGGCTAAATCCTCCTCTATCTTATCATCCCTCTCTGCTATAGGCCTTATGGGATATCGCCCCTCAAACTCTTCTTCAATACCCTTGATAATCTTCTCTTTACTTGAGTCGGCCATTCTGCATACAGGGCAGAGAAATTCCAGCGCCCTAACCAGATGATACCCCAATCCTCCCTTCTTGCAGTTCCTCGTATATCTGCATAAAGGGCATCTTCTGCAAATCTTAGTCCACAGGCTCTCTTTACTCATATCCTTTCAGTCTGCGTCTATCCAGCCTCTCTGCCTCTAATGGGGTCTGCTGCTGAATATCTTTATATGGAGAAACTTCACTTTAAGACATCCCTCTTCAGGGCAGAAGTCGATACATCTAAAACAGTGGATACAGGCTTTGTGATCAATGTTTCTATCTCTCTTCAGTTCCATCATTCTATTTTTCTTTATGTGGCTTTTTTCGAGATACACATTCTCGTTTTGTAATGGACAGACGGCCAAGCAGATCCCACATCGCGTACACTTTAAAATATCCTTCTCTTTATTCAATAGTCCACCACGATTAAAGACCGAAAGTAGAAGTCCTGAGGGGCAGATCCTGCACCAGGTGCGTTTTATAAAGAAACTCATACCTAGGAATATAGTAAAGATTGTGCTTAACGTTGTAAATACTCCATATCCAAAGGGGATGAAACTATGCACAATTGGCCAGCCACCAAGATAGGGAAAGATAAACCTTGAAGGACACATCTGGCATATACTCAGATAGACCTGCTTCCTCAATGTCCAGGGAAAGGCCGCTACTGCTGAGATAACAGAGAGAAGAATAATGCTGACAAATAGGCCGTAGGATATCCCTCTAAAAGATTTCTTTATTCTATCAGACAAGGAGTGCGGGTTGAGGCCAAGGGTTTTTCTCATAGTATTCAAGGTGTCTTGAATAAATCCCAACGGGCATACCCAACCACACCAGAGCCTGCCAAAGGGGACTGCCAGGATTACAAATAGTAGGACATGGGGAAGGACTAGTCTTAGTGGAGTAGCCCAACCTATACATTCAGAGAGAAAGTGCATAAAGCATGCTCTAAAGGTTCCTGTCTGGCGTAAGAACCTGCAGGATTTTATCGGTAGGAATGTATCGAAGGCTTGTGGGTAGCCGGGACCTACTATTGCGATGTTTCTTCCCTCTTGTCTCAGCTGTGATTTATACTCCCCGTACTCTTTCGGTGCTTCGATGAAAGGTAGAAGACTCAAATGCTGCTTCTTCAGCCCAAAAAGGGCACCAAAGACAATGAAGATAAAGAAGGTAATCTGTGAAATGTGGCGTAATAGTGTAATTGGCCTTTTTACTTTAGCTTTCTCCATATAAGGATGGCAACCAGAAATATGATCAGAGTTATATAGAAATACGGCTTCTTCCAGAAGGGTATCTCTTCTACCACAACAACTATCTCTCCAACCTCCTCTTGAATCTCTTCTCCCTCTTGCTCTTTGGTCTCCACTTCTACAGCCCTTTCTGGTTCAATCTTGATCTCCTCCTTTACTACATCTTCAGGCCGTATCCGTGGAGTTGGTTGCGGTTGTACCCTGGGCTGTGCCTCAGGTTCTATCTTGGGTCTTCCCTCGGGCTGGACTTCGGGAGGCTGGATCTCGGACTGGATCTCGGGCTGTACTTCGGGAGGCTGGATCTCGGGGTGGATCTTGGGGTATTCCTCAGGTTCTATCTTGGGCTGTATCTCAGAAACCCTCTCCTTTACAGTTATATCCATCCTCTCTATGGTTGGTCTTATTTCGGCACTCCTTGCATCTACCCTTATTCGTAATGGGTAATTTCCCGGTTTAGAGCCCTCTTGAAGTCTCAATCTTACTGAGAAAGACGTCCTCTCTCCTGGAGCCAATCTCCCTAAGACCTCAGGTTCCACCTCTATATCGAATGCGGGGTTCTTTACAATCAGCCGTAGATCCCTAAGTGTAGTAGAGAAACTATTCTCTACATATATTCTGAATACGCCTTCAGTCTCAATGCTTATTAACTCCTTCTCAGGCGAGATGACTAAATGCTCTCGTGGCCTAAAAGGGTCGTGGCACAGATGGGCAAGGGCTGGGCAGGGACCGATAACAAAGGGCGAAGATACAAGGAAGAGCAGTAGGCCCTTTATAATACCGGCCAATTGTGACCATTTCTTCATAGTCTATCACCACCATCCTATTTAGTTGTGAGTCAGTCTTTAGATTAGGTAAGGGATAATGAGAGCCTCCAAGAGCAAGGAAGGAAGTGCTCCTTATCCGATGGGGATAGAGACCTCCCCCTTTACCAGAGTAAAGTATACAGGATGGCAGAGTAAATGTCAATGGACTTTGCTCATCCAGAGTTAATCCTGCACTATAAACTCGGGTAGGACCCCTTTAGCTAAATACACATCCCCTGCCTTGAAGAACTTGACCCCTGTAATCTCTCTGTATCCTTTTAAACCATCTATAGATCCATTCGGCAGCGATCTTACGATTATCACAGAATACAAATTGTATTGAGGGAAAACTCACGAATAGATCAGCAAGTATCTCTGCCATATACGGTGCGCTGTATGGTCTTATTCTCTTTGGATTGATAAAATCGCTGTAAGGTGATTCGAAGATTACTGCTTTGTATTTCAGGTTATTCAATTCCTGCAATTGTAATTTAAGAACATCGTAAGTAGCAATCTCATGGAGTAGGTTATC
>DNCN01000142.1 GCA_003485015.1 bacterium | reverse complement strand
AGACTGCGGAATAGGGGTTAAGATTTATGTAGCATTTATATTTGGTTGTGCTATTTTACCTAAGGAAGCAGCATGGAAATCAATTCCAGAAACTAATTACCCCTATGGGAAGGCTTGGCCATTAATTGTCTTTACTATTAGTGAAAAGTTTGATTTAGCCGTGATAGATGAAGGATCAGGATATTTGAGGTCGGCTTGGAAAGTTAAAAAAAACTGGTTAGGTAAAGATGAAACTCGGACTCAGGTAACTGTTCGAGTTGAAAGCAAAGAACCTTTAAGAATAAGAATTCGTGCTAAAAAACAGAAATGGGCTGTATTAATAGACAATTGGCAAGATGCTGGTAATGATAAAGCTTTAGAAAACGAATTAATCACTGAATTACAAACAAGGTTGCGTGAAATTAAATAAAGATAGTTTCTGTCTGTAAGTAGAGCCTTTTGCCTCCTCTCTACCTCACCAAATTGCCTCTTTTAATGTATTAGGTATTATTGCACTCAAACTTATCTTAGGATTTTAGTGGCTAAATTGTAACTATATCCTTTTATTAAGTCCTTAGAAACATTTAAGATGTCTAGCTTTAGGAACAAATTCATACACTCCCATAACTCTGCTTGACTTGGCCATTTGGATGGGATATAATCGAACATGATTCAGGAGTAAGGTTTTTTTCTTGAAAAGGAAGAAGGCTTAAAGATATGGAGGTAAATCTGGAGTTTCCCCATATCCAGGTGATGTCCGCCTCGGCTGGCGCGGGTAAGACCCATGCCCTTTCCAAAAGATACATAGATTTCCTCCTCTCGTCCACCATAAAAACTTCCCCTCGTAATATCCTGGCTATCACCTTCACCAATAAAGCCGCTATGGAGATGAGGAGTCGGGTCATCTCTGATTTGAAGAAAATAGCCTTAGGAGGTTCTGATCGCAAAGAAATAGCTGAAAGGTGCCTAGATGAGCTCCTCGACAGATTCTCAGACCTTAAAATACAGACTATCGATTCTTTCCTCACTTCTATTACCATCTCCTCTGCCTTGGAACTTGGCCTTCCTCCATACTCTGAGATAGTTTTAGACTCATCACCAGTCTTCAATATCGTCTTCGATGAACTCCTATCCCAGGTCTATCCTCATGGACCAAAGACAGATATCTTTCTTGACCTTCTCGATGAACTACTCCAGATAGAGGAAGGACTTAGCTGGGATATAAAGAGGATAATCCTCAATAATATCAGCAACTTAAGGAAGCAGAAGTTTCTGAGTGGTCAGAAACTAAAGAAGGTCTTCTCCTTTGAAGATATGAAAGAAGAACGAGAACCCCTTGCAGAATCCATCAGGAAATTCCTTGAGATGGCCGAGGATGGGTTAAATCTCAACCAGAACTTCATCAAGGCTGCTAACAAGTTCCTCATGAATGAAATAGAGCCCTGGGAGAGTGAATACTTCTTGAAGGAAGATGCAGAAAAGCTTTGCAAGAAGGATTCAATCCTTACCACTAAGCATGAAGAGGCGTGGAGAGAGATTCGAAGAAGGGTCTCCTCCTTAGCTGAAATAAAAGCCCACTGCCGTTTTGCACCTTTTATTAACATAGTTACCCTCTTTGAGGAAGGCCTTCAGTCCTATAAGGAACGCCACCAGATCATCTTCATTGAAGATCTCGCTCTACTCCTTGGATCATTCCTATCTAAGAAGGGGATTGTTCCTGAGATCTATTTTTATCTTGGGGATCGGATCTCGCACTTCTTCATAGACGAATTTCAGGATACGAGCCTCCTCCAGTGGCAGAACCTATACCCACTCATTGAGGAGACACTTTCAAAGAAGGGTTCACTTTTTTACGTAGGTGATAAGAAGCAAGCGATCTATGGCTTTCGAGGGGGAGAGAGCACCCTCTTTGACAAGGCAAAGTATGACTTTTTAAGTGTAGAAGAAAAGAGTATCAAAGAGGAGTTTTCGAAGATAAACTACCGCAGCCGAGCAAATATCGTTGGATTCATCAATGAGATCTTCTCTTCAGATAATCTTACCTCCTGGATAGACGGGGAGCTTGAAAAGAAAAAAGATACAGATTTCGATCTACCCCTCCTCCTTGAGACCTATGCTCATGTCAATCAGGGAGTTCCTGAAAGAGAAGAGAGTAAAGATGGGTTGATCAGAGTGGAGAGGGCCTTACCCGATGAGTCTCTGAAAAAGGAAGAGCTGGATAGGGAGATCGGAAGGCGTCTTGTCAGTCTGATCCAGAATGACATCATCTCCCGATACTCCTACGGTGAGATAGCAATCCTTGTGAGAACGAATACCGAGGCGTCCTTGATTACTGAGATTCTCACTGGCGCGAATATCCCTGTTGCTTCAGAGAGGACACTCAGTATCCGCTCAAACTACCTGGTCCAGGAGATAGTAAGTCTCTTGAAGTTTCTTGATTCACCCATCGATAACTTTGCCTTTGCTTCGTTTATCTCAGGTGAGATCTTCCTTAAGGTAACAGCGCTCTCCCAAGAGACGATCCATTCTTTCTTCCTTGAAAACCGCAAACCAGAGCGGCCACTCTATGTCATCTTTCGAAAGAGATTTCCAGAGATCTGGCAAGATCATTTAGAGGAATACTTCAACATAGTTGGATTTCTCCCTCCGTATGATCTTGTAAGCCGCTTCCTTAAAAGATACCATGTCTTTCAAGACTTCGGTGGCGATGAAGGATTCTTCCTCCAACTCCTTGAGGTGCTAAAGGGGAGAGAGGCAGAGGGCAAGAATAGTCTGAAGGCATTCCTCGACCTTTGGGATAAAGAGGAGGAGAAAGGTGAAGAGTTTCAGGTTGTCCTTCCAGGCTATACCAATGCCATCAAGGTGTTAACCATCCATAAGGCCAAAGGTCTTGGATTTCCCGTAGTGATTAGTCCATTCACTTACATAGAAAATAAACCGATTTTGCAGATCCATGAAAGGGAGGGGAAGAATCTCATCCCTTATCGGATCAACCAGAGACAGGTCAAGGCCTCTTCCAAATTGAAAGGGCTTTACCAGAAGGTCTCCACCGCACAACTGATTGAGGAGTTGAATACCTTCTATGTCCTTCTGACCCGGGCAGAGGATGAGCTTTATATCTTTTTGCCAAACTATACCTCCAAGAGTATGGCAGGTAAGTTTCATGCACCCATCCTTCTTGAAGAAGCGGTCTTAGAGATCGGGAATCGTATTGACCGTTTCCCTAAGGTCCTGGAAGAGAGAAGAGGACATATTCATCCTAAAGTCCTTAACGAGTGGCAGGATAAGCTCTATCGTCCACTTGTAAATACAGATGAATTAGTGGATACCGCAAGAAAGAGGGCCAAGGAGAGGGGGATATCTATCCATAAATTTTTAGCCCGGATCGAGCGATTAAATGAAGAATGGAAGGGTGAGCTTGAGAGAATCTTCAGCTCTTTAAGTAAAAGGGAGAAGGAGATTGTGCCCTTAATGCAGAATTTCTTTGATAGTGAAAGTTTAAGGAGATGGTTTATCCTACCGAGTGATGTTGAGGTATTCTGTGAAAGGGAGATAGTCGATGAGGATGGGCTCTTGCATCGAGTAGACCGACTCTTGGTAAGTCCAAAGGAGGTAGTGGCTATCGAATTCAAAACCGGCGAACCTCACTCCGAGGAGCATAAGAGGCAAGTGATCAATTACTTAGAACTTCTCTCCAAGGTCTATCCAGATAAAGCCCTTGAGGGCTGGTTGGTTTATGTGGATGAACTGATTGAGGAGAAGGTTGAATGGGTGAGATAATCGAGATACCATTCTCAAGGAATCTTATCGAATTCATCGCTGAAAGATTGATCAGGGAGAAGGATTATGACCTTTCACGAAGGGCGGTGGTATTTCCTCATAAGCGACCAGTCCTCTATCTTCGGCGGCTGATAAAAGAGAAGCTCTTACATCCCTTCCTTCCACCCCAGGTCTTCTCAATGGATGGATTTATGGCCTATTTAGCATCAAGGGTCTTGCCAGGGCAGACCGAAATAGACAGCTTCGATAGTGCCTACCTCCTCTTTAAGGTCGTGGCCCAGATCCCAAACAACCCATGGCAAGGAAGGGATTCCTTCAACCAATTCCTATTCTGGGGACTAAGGCTCAGTAAGGCCATCGAAGAGCTTGATATGGAACTGGTCAGTTCTGAATCCCTTAAGGGTATCGAGATGGGGGAGCTCTGGGAGCCAAATGTCTGCCAAAATGCAGGGATCTTGATGAACCATCTATCTGAGATAAGGGGGCTCTACCACACCCTCCTTGAGGAGGAAGGGCTTACCACCAGAGGCAGAAACTACCTATTAGCGGCTGAAAATATCGAAAGGATAGGGCTTGACACACTTGAAGAGGTCTATTTCGCTGGCCTCTTTGCCCTGACCAAAGCAGAAAAGGGGGTCATAAGGCATCTCTTGGATCAACCAGGTGTTTGCCTTGTGCGGCAGAATGACGGCACAAGATGGAGACCATTTGAACAGATGGATGGTTGGGCCAAGGTAATAGAGGCCGAGGATCAGGGTCTGGAATCCCCGATCCCAGAGATATCCCTCTATAAAACCTTCAACACCCATTCCGAGGTAATCGGATTGAGGGATATCTTAGTGGAAAAGAGATGGGATGACCCAGAGAAAACAGCCATCGTTCTACCCCAGCCAGAATCACTCATCCCTCTCCTCTCTGAGGTTATGACTACCCTTGGTGTAGACTACAATATCTCCATGGGTTACCCTCTGGTTCGAACACCCATCTATGCCCTCTTGGATCTCTTCATCAAGCTTCAGGAGTCGAGCCAGAATGGGGCCTATTACCTACCAGATTACCTTTCCCTCTTGATGCACCCTTACATTAAGAATATCCACCATCGGATTAAATCCAGTCACACTCGGATCTTGATCCATTGCATAGAGGAGATGCTCTTAGATCAGGCCAAGACCTTTATTGGGCTTACTGAGATTGAAGAGAATCCAAAGATCTTTGAGCGGGCAGCCCTCTTGACCCAGAGGGAGGTCTCAATCAGGGAGTTCCAAGAGACACTACATGAAATCCATGAGCTCTTTATTAGGAAGATAGAAGGGGTCAAAACTCTATTTCAGCTTGCGGATTCCTTTGAGGGAATTTTAACTTATCTACTCAAGCATAGTCCGGCTGTGCATTATCCATTCTCTGGAGAGTTCTTTTCAAGGTTCTTCTCTCTCTTAGACAAGATAAAAGGCTTATTGATCAAGGATGAGGAGCTCAAGGGGCAAGACCTCTTTGAGCTCTTCCGCCACTTAGCCAAGGAGGAGCACATACCCTTTGAAGGTGAACCTCTTAAGGGTTTACAGATTTTGGGGCTTTTAGAGACACGGTGTCTGGATTTTGACCGAGTGCTCCTTTTGGATGCCAATGAGGGTAACCTCCCAGGAGGAACAGCTTTCGATTCACTCTTTCCCCTACCCATAAGGGAGGCCTTGGGAATTCCCCTCCACTACCAAGAAGAGGAGATCTTCCATTACCATTTTCGGCACCTTATAGCCTCCTCTAAGGAGGCCCACATCTTCTATCGGGAGACTGAAAAGGACTCTCGAAGCCGCTTTGTCGAAAGATTGGTCTGGGAGAAAGAGAAGGAAACAGGAGAACTGGGTATCCTTAAAGATACCCCCATAGAGCTGAATGTAGTACTCCGGCCATCCCCGCTGTTTGAGGTAGCTAAGACTCCTCAGATCCTTGAGGTCCTATATAAGATGAACTTCTCTGCAACCGGCTTAAACTATTACCTTGGGTGTCCAGCCAAGTTCTACTTTGCGCAGATTCTGGGGCTTGAAGAAAAAGAAGAGATAGGTGAGCTGGATGCCACTAAGATCGGAGAGATCCTCCACGCTGTCATGGAGAGACTCTACCGCCCCTTTGTCGGAGGGGGCGTCCTGGGGGAGAAGGAGTATGCCTCCCTGGAAGGGAGTTTAGCAGGGGTCTTAGAGGATATATTCTCAAAGAGATTCGGACAGGTCAGGGGAGAGCAGTACCTCCTCAAAGAGATGGCTAGCAGGCGGCTCCGAGAGTATATCCTCAAGGAAAAAGAGCGGTTTATCAATAATATCAGTATTGTCTCTCTTGAGGAAGAGTTGATATCTCCATTCAAAATAGATGAGAAGACCACTATCTGGCTGAAGGGTCGGGCAGACCGCGTGGATCAGATCGGGAAGGAGTATATCATAATAGACTATAAGTCGGGTAGAGACTTGCGTAGATACTCTTATGGCATCTTCGATAAGGTATTCAGCTCTCGGGACAAGATGAAGGAAGAGATAGAGTCACTCCAGTTGCCCTTCTATGTGCTTCTCTACCAGAGGATACATTCTGTAGGGCAGGATAGCATAAATTCAAAACTCGTCTCCCTGGCTAAGCCAAAAGAGGAGAAGTCTCTCTTCAATGAGGAGATAGACAGGAAGAGGTTTTTAGAAGAGGTTTTTCTCCCTACGCTTAAGAATCTTATACTTGAGATCTTAAACCCTGCCATCCCTTTCATCGCCGATGGAGAGGGTCAAGTATGTGAGTACTGTCCTTTTCCCACCTTCTGCCGCAAAAGGGGATAGATACTAAATCGACTCATTATAAGTTGATTTTGTGCTCGGAAGGTAGATCGTAACCATCCTAAAGAGGGAGGGTGGTTGCCTTGTGGGTGAGGCAGTCAAAAACAATCTATAGCTTTATACTTGACAGAATATTGATTCGTTGTAATATTCATTCTTATAGAAAATTTTAGAGAATTAGAAAGGATCAGAGATGAAAAGAGTTATAAAGATGTGGTTTATATCCAATATTCAAAAGCTTTATGCGTTTATCTTAGCCTCTTTGATAATCAAAGGGCTATCCTTTATTCCTTTGGTATCATTGGCAGAACAGCCAGCTTGGAATGTAGAATTAGCTGGGAAGTTAGCTGGTGGAAATCCTCGCGGTGTCTTTGTTAAGGGTAACTATGCCTATATTGCAGCAGGAAGTATTTTAAGTATAATCGATGTCTCTCTTCCAAGTTCTCCAAAAGAGGTAGGTTATTATGATACACCGGGTGGTGCAGACGATGTTTATGTTCTGGGTAACTATGCCTATGTTGCAGATGAGGGGGGAGGTCTTAGGATAATCGATGTCTCTACTCCCAGTTCTCCCAAAGAAGTAGGTTATTATGATACACCAGGTCATGCATATGGTGTTTATGTTTTAGGTGAATATATCTATGTGGCAGATAGTGAGGCTGGTCTTAGGATAATCGATGTCTCTACTCCAAGTTCTCCAAAAGAGGTAGGCTATTATGATACACCGGGTAGTGCATATGGGGTTTATGCTTTAGGTAACTATACCTATGTTGCAGATGGGTGGGGAGGTCTTAGAATAATCGATGTCTCTACTCCAAGTTCTCCAAAAGAGGTAGGCTATTATGATACACCGCATCGGGCACGTGGTGTTTATGTTTCAGGTAACTATGCCTATGTTGCAGATTATGATGCTGGTCTTAAGATAATCGATGCCTCTCTTCCAAGTTCTCCCAAAGAAGTAGGTTATTATGATACACCGGGTAGTGCATATGGGGTTTATGTTTTAGGTAACTATACCTATGTTGCAGATGGGCGGGGAGGTCTTAGGATAATCGATGTCTCTAATCCCCGTTCTCCCAAAGAAGTAGGTTATTATGATA
>DNCN01000156.1 GCA_003485015.1 bacterium | reverse complement strand
CTACCACCTCTTTAATCTTTGAATTCTCTAACCGCTCTAAAGCTTCTCCAGAAAAGACAGGATGCGTGCAACTGGCATACACCTCCTGTGCCCCTCTCTCTAAAAGAGAATCGGCTGCTTGAACGATCGTCCCACCAGTATCTATAATATCATCAACAATAATCGCACTCCTCCCCTCCACCTCACCAATGACATTCATCGCTTGGGCAACCCCTGGTTGGCTACGACGTTTATCGATTACGGCTACCTGGGCATCCAACCTCTTGGCAAAGGCCCTAGCCCGCTCAACTCCACCAGCATCTGGCGAGACAACAACCAGGTCTTTCAGGTCTTTTTTCTTAAAGTAATCTATTAGAATAGGGGCTGCGAATAAATGATCCACAGGGATATCAAAAAAGCCTTGGATCTGCCCAACATGAAGATCCAAGACTAAAACTCTATCCGCACCAGCTACGGTAATGAGATTAGAGACCAACTTAGCTGTAATGGGAACACGGGGTTGAACCTTGCGATCTTGACGGGCATATCCAAAGTAAGGCACAACTGCTGTAAGACGTCTAGCCGAAGAGCGTTTTAAGGCATCAATCATAGTTAAGAGCTCCATCAGATTCTGATTCACCGGTGGACAGGTAGATTGAATGATAAATACATCCTCCCCTCGCACATTCTCATTTATCTGGACAGATGTCTCACCGTCAGGAAAATTAGACACCTCAGCTTCACCCAAGGGAATACCTAAATAACTGCATATTTCTAAAGTTAAGGCCTTATTGGAATTTCCTGTAAATACCTTTAATCTACCAGCCCTATTCATCTACCTACTACCTCATTCCTTTAATAAGTCTCCTTTTTCTTTCTGGTCCATTCAGAGATAATTCTTTGATTGGCCCTAGCCACAGCTAAAGAAAACTCAGGTACATCCTCAGTAATAGTTGAACCAGCACCAATAACTGCATTCTTGCCAATCCTAACCGGTGCAACAAGTGCAGTATTACTTCCTATAAATGCCCCATCTTCAATGGTTGTGCAGTGTTTTTTGCATCCATCATAATTACAGGTGATTGTCCCAGCCCCAATATTAACACCTTCGCCTATAAAGCTATCTCCAATATAAGTAAGATGGTTCACCTTAGTTCGATCGTGAATAAAAGAGCCTTTCACTTCGACAAAGTTCCCAATCCTAATCTCTTCGCCTAGATTTGTCTCCGGACGAATATGGGCAAAAGGACCAATCTGTGTTTCAGTTCCAATAACACTATCTTTAACGAAAGAGGCCGCTATTTTTACCCTATCTCCTACCTGGGTATCAAGGATATAAGCCTGTGGGCCAATAGTACAATCTTCGCCAATAAGACTCCTGCCCAAGATCATACTGAATGGGTAGATGGTTGTATCCCTACCTATCCCTACTTCTTCCTCAATAAAGGTGCTTGTGGGATCTATAATTGAAACACCCTCTAACATCAAACGATCAAGAATCTGTTTTCTCGCAAAAGCCTCTGCTCTGGCTAAGTCAATACGATTATTTATCCCCATTATCTCATCTGGATAAGATACTTCTAGTCCAATCACTTTATCCCCATGTCTGGTTAACATTTCTACGAGATCAGTAAGATAAAATTCTCGCTGCATATTCTGGTCAGAGAGTTGGGGCAATCCCCAAAAGAGAGACTGAGCACTGAAACAGTAAACCCCGGAATTGACCTCATTAACTAAAAGTTCTCCTGATGAAGCATCCTTCTCCTCAACAATTCTCTCTATCTGGCCATCTTTACCACGGATTATCCTCCCATAGCCGGTTGGATCATCAAGCCTCGCTACTAAAAGGGTTGCTGCCGCTCTTTCTTTTCGATGGCAAGCCACTAGGGAAAGAAGTGTTTTGACCGAAAGAAATGGGGTGTCAGCTCCCAGAACAAGAATATCTCCGATAAAATTCGCTAACCCTTTTTGGGCGACTCTAACTCCATCGCCACTACCAAGCTGCCTGGGCTGAAGAAGGATCTCATCTCCCTCAGAGAGTAGTCCTTTTAGGAAGTCAGTCACCTGGTCACTTTTATATCCGACAATAATGATCCTCTTTTTGGCCCCTATCTTAGAGGTAGTTTCAAATAGATATTGAATCATTGGTCGGCCACAGATAGGATGCAAGACCTTGGGCAGTTTAGACTTCATCCTCTTTCCTTCACCAGCCGCCAAGATTACAATAGCCAGTCTCTCCATCATTCTCGTTTCCAATCTATCTCTTTATTTGACACCTTTGGATAATCTAGTCTCTTTCAAACAAATCTATTCTCGCATTCGATCCGCTCTGGCAGAAACCAGACGCTACATCTGAAAGATTGGGGATCGTAGAGGGTGATTCTCTAACTATCCATTCTTCAAACTTCATCCCTCATCTCTCCCGTTCAGCCTCACTCACTCACGCCAATACCATAAAACTGAGCTTTTATGCTTTCATTGGGAAATATTTGCTCGCTTCAAATCCTCTCTCTTGGCTCATGAGAAACAAGACGGCCGCTGGAGGAGAGAGCTTTATGAAAGCAGAGTGTTTGCTGGGGTGGGAGGATTCGAACCCCCGATCCAGGATCCAAAGTCCCGTGTCTTAACCACTTGACGACACCCCATCCTCAAAAAAACAACTTGAAGCAAGGGTCTTACGTTCTACTCTTCTATATCTTCCATAAGAAGCCCTCCAGTAGCCCCAATGTCTTGTGAGCCACTAGAAACCTTGTAATAGGCAGAGATTACCTTCTCTTCAAGAATCCTTCTAAACTCCGGAGTTATCGGGTGGGCTACATCCTTAAACTCGCCAGATTTCGTGAGGCGGCTTGGCATAGCCACAAACATACCATTCTGGCCGTTGATCACCTTCAGATTGTGGACAACAAAAGCATTATCGAGGGTGATCGAAGCCCACGCCTTTAGTTTCTGATTTCCCTCTACAGGCTTAACCTGGATGTCTGTAATCTCCATCCTTCCTCCCTTCCTTTAATCTTTATATAGGAGTTTCCCCCTAATCCCCTCTCCTTGAAGAAAGAGGAAAAAGTGGGGGTTCAAAATCTTCAACTCCTACTTGACTATTAAATGAGCTAACCACGCAAACTAGTTCACCAATATCTTTCAGCCGATCCTTAATCTTATACGCCTCTTCTCGAGATGGAGCCAATCCAAATATAGCCGGTCCACTCCCACTCATTAAAGAACTCAGAGCACCTGCGAAGTTCAATCGTTCCTTCAGCTTTTGAAGATAAGGATAATCTCTCAAACTCACTTCTTCTAAGACATTATAGAGATGTCTGCTCAATTTTGATAAATCACCTTTTTTGACACAATCAGAAATTATACTAATATCTAAAACCTCTTTTGTCAATCTAAATTTTAGCCTTTTATAAACCTCACGGGTAGAGATAGAGAATTTAGGAACAATCAATACCAGATGGATCTCTGGGGTTTCGATGGGAGTAAGCCTGTCCCCTATGCCCCTCCCTAAAGCAGTCCCTCCAAGGATAAAAAAGGGGACATCAGCTCCCAATCCTCTCGCAATCCCATAAAGTTCATCCCTACCCAAACCAAGATTCCAAAGTCTAGCCAGGCCAATCAGGGTAGCGGCTGCATCAGAGCTTCCACCCCCCAATCCACTTCCTATAGGTATTCTCTTATGAATCTTGATCATTACAGCTGGAACTACCCGGGCATAATCAGAAAGTGCCTTAGCCGCCTGATGGGCTAGATTGCCTTCATCTGTAGGTAGGGAGGGTTCGTTACATTCTATTTGAATCCCCTTCTTCTGGGATTTCGAAAGGAAGATGGTATCAAAGAGAGTGATGGCGTGAAAGATTGTCTCTATCTCATGATAACCATCTGGCCTTTTGCCCACTACGTTTAAAAATAGGTTCACCTTGGCTGGGGTGTCAATCTTTAAGTATTTCTTCATAAAACTCTTCATATTGCGAGATTATCTCTTTAAGTAAAAATCTCTCGCAGGCGATCCGCCGGCCTGCGCTAGCCATACTCTGCCACCTGTCTTCATCCTGTAATATCTGAAGTGAGCAGTTAGCCATCTCCTTTATATCCCCAGGATCGACGAGATACCCGGATATCCCATCCTCTATTACCTCGGGTAATCCTCCTACTCTGGTGGCCACCACGGGCACACCACAGCTCATAGCCTCTAAGGCAGCCAAACCAAAGGACTCCATTTGGGAAGATAGAAGGAAGAGGTCACTTATGGCCAAAAAAGGGACAACATCGCTGACCTCTCCTAAAAGACTGATCTTAGAGGAAACTCCCAGGTCTTTAGCTATATCCTCCACGCGGGTCGTTTCAGGACCACAACCAATCAGGATCAGATGGCTAGGGATATTCAAAGAGATTCTGTAGAAGACGTTAATCAGATCGGGAATTCTTTTTATCTCGCGAAAATTTGAGATATGGAGAATAACCTTTTCATCATTGGGAGAATAGAGCCTCCTTAAATCCTCTTGGTTCTCTCTGATAAATCGGAATGGATCAACAAAATTATAAATCACCCGTCTTTTACTCCCCTCCAATCCAAACTCCCTTTCGGTAAGGACCATAAGATAAGAAGAGACTGCCGTAATCCCATCACTTGCCCTGAGGCTGAATCTAGTAACCTCTCTATAACTTGGATCAAGACCCACTAAATGAATGTCTGTCCCGTGGAGGGTGGTGATAATCTTGAAATTACGCTTCCTTGCCATAGACCTGGCCAAAAAGGCTGCAGGTGTATGAGGGATAGCATAGTGGACATGAAGGATCTCTAGATTGTGGTCTTCTGCTACCTGGTGTATCTTGGAGGCAAGGGAGAGGGTATAAAATGGATAGGCAAAGAGTGAATAAGGAGTAACATCCACCCCATGGAAGGTAAGCTCAGAATAGCTTCTGTCTAATCTGACTGGTCGATGATGGCAAATAAGATGAACATCGTGGTGGCGTTTAGCAAGTTCTATAGCCAGTTCGGTGGCCACCACCCCACTACCTCCATAAGTGGGATAGCAGACAATGCCAATTCTCAAAATGCCTCACTCCCTGAAGAGCAACAGCCCAAGCTCTTCTCTCCTTCAAAAAGGGCCACTAGATCCTTAATCCGAAGAGGAACCCTTAAATAGAAGGCTTCACCATGTTCAACGTTGATCAATGAACCATAAAATCGGGAACGTGATTCGACATGAAAGATATAGTCTGAGATGCCTATAGGTGGATGTTCATTATCCTTAACTGGCACACAAAATTGAGACTCATAGGCCTTAATGGCCTCCATCTTCTGGGTAAAAACATCACTGATATCTACAACTAGGGTGGGCTCTACATAATCATGAAGGAGATAATAAAGAGTAGCCTTGGGGGCATGGATGGGATACCCCAAATCGAGTTTGGTAAGCCGGGCATCGAAACATGCTCTCTCTACGAGTCTTCCAGCAGCGGCATGGTCAGGATGTCGATCTTCCTTGGAGGGTGCTAGAATCAAGGTAGGTTTAAATTGGCGAATAAGCGTGGTGATGGGAGGTCTCTTCTTAAATAGATCCTCATCAAGATGTCCATCGCCCAAATCAAGGGTTTGGCGGAGATCTACCCCTAGGATTTCCGCCGCCTTAGCTGCTTCCCTCAATCTTGTTGGTGAATCCCCTCTTGACCCCATCTCGCCTTGGGTAAGATCAACTATCCCTGTCCTATAGCCCAGGGATTTCAATTTAATGAGCGTCCCACCTACACAGAGTTCTGTATCATCCGGATGGGCACCAAAGGCTAAAACATCAAGATTCATCACGTACCTCAATAGAGAAATAGTGGTATTTAGTATGGTCCAGAGGAAATGCCTTATAAAGCCAATCGATGAAATTGATACTGTACTTAACTAAGAAGGAGAAAATGTTAAATACCCTCTCTTGAGGAAGATCCTTAGGAAAGAGGGTTTCCTTTGCCCTCTTCAGACGGGCCATCAAGACTGTCTCTCTCTTTTTGGCCTCCTTGGTAGCCTTACCCTCAAGCCAATTAAGCTCATGGAAAACCCTCCCTTTGACCTTATTAAAGGTTCCCTCTAAAGAAAATTCTTCTACCTCAGTCTTTAAAGAATCAATTATCCCCTTTACTCCCTCCTTGGCTTGAAAGAATTTCTCTCCTATCCTTAACTTCTCATCCTCTCGTATCAACCGGCCAGCAATAGCCTCTATCTCCTCTTTCAACTCCCACGGTTGAATGGAGTATCCAGTAAGAATATGGGCGATCTTCGCTTCCATAAGGCCCAATGAAACCCTGGGTATAACCACTGGCATTACTAAGTTGTATTTCGCATAGATCCCTTTTAGCTGGGCGTAATAAGAGGCTTCGGATGGTCCAGCTATGCGGACTGCCACCGGAAAGAGAAGGCTAGCTAGAATAGGGTGAAGAGCTACATCTAAGGTAAATCGGTCTGGCTCTTCCTTTAATATCTTAAAGAGTTCATCCTGAGAATAATCTCTCTTTAGGGTTTTAAAGAGACTTCCTTCGAAACTCAAAGCATTCCGTAAGCCTTCTTCCTCCAAGAAGAAGTTGCAGCGTGAGGCCTTTTTGTGGATCTGGGCTTTATACCCATCTTTGATGAGGAGATCACTTGCTTCGGTAAGCAATCTATTGGTCGCCAGAGGGTCCTCGATCTCCCTCCTAAAGATGGACTCACTCAGTTCATTAATCTGGCATTTAATAGGATCGAAGAGTACCAATCCATAATTGCCCAAAAGGTGCAGAAGAAGAGCAGAGAACCACTCTGAAAAGGACTCCTTATCTGCTCTAGTATCATCGATAAGCCTCAGACAGTCATTCTTAAAGTCGGTCTTGGGGAAGAGGTCTTCTAGTCTGCTTAAAAACTCGTCTACCCCAACTTCCTTTAGAGGAATCCTCCCTAAAGATAAGTCCTGAAGATTGCCCTTTAGAGCGATCCCAATCTCTTTAACCCCATCCTCTCCTCCCATAAGATAAACGTGATTGACCTCATCCCAGTCATGGTCCTCTGAATTACTCCAGAACACGGGGATAAAATTGACCTTATAGATAGATGAAAACTGGCAGGCTAACTTGATTGTCTGGATGGCCTTGTAAATGGTGAAGAGTGGACCAAGAAGAAGGCCTGGCTGCTGACCACTCATAATCACTAAACAATCCTTCTTGGAGAGTAGTTCTATGTTTCTTAACACTGGATCTGGCGCGCCAAGCCTCTTATTATATGCCATTAGCCCGGGTATCTCTAACTTAGTAGGCGGAAGCTCACCCATTACCTTCTCAATCTGGTCGGGAAGATACCGGAAGTATACCTTTAAAGAGGAAGGAGTGATAAGGTAATCATTAAAGAGTCTATTCTTAGAATCAAACCTCCCTCTATCAATAGAGGCAAACGGATTAAGCACGGCCTCCACCATCCAAGGGACAAAAGATGAATAAAATTGTTCTTAGAGACCACAGATGGAACATTCTATTATTTTACACCATTATGGGTTAGTTTTTCAAGGAAAAGTTTAAAAGAAAGTTTAATTGCTACATCTGAAATCTTGGTTCGGCAATGATCTCTTTAATTTTGAACCCCTGCAGAAAGGTCCATCCCTATAATTATGATGGTGCAAACAGTTACCACTGATATTGATGACTAGCTGTATAGGGATCACCTATTTCAACACCCATCATAGCCAACCCTTTGGGGAAATTCTCTTGTTTTTTTCTTGACATAATAGGGCTAATGTTGTTATAGATTAAACATTTAGAGGGAAAAGAAGGTGAAGACTGAAGAGATTAAGGCCAGAATAGAAAGACTTCGTCAAGAGATCCGATATCATGACCATAAATATTACATCGAGGCTGCACCAGAGATCTCGGACTACGAGTATGACCAGTTATTCCATGAACTAGAGGAGCTTGAGCGTAAATATCCAGAGTTTGTCACCCCGGACTCCCCCACCCAGCGGGTGAGCGGTGTCCCCTTAGAGGAGTTCCCTTCAGTCAGACACCGGATCCCTATGCTCTCCTTGGACAACTCTTACTCGATGGATGAGCTGATAGAGTTTGATACGAGGGTTAAGAGGTTCCTTAAGGGCGAAAGACCTCAGTATATGGCCGAGCTCAAGATCGACGGTGTAAGCGCCTCGCTGGCCTATGAGGATGGGATCCTCGTGCTTGGAGCCACTCGGGGAGATGGAGAAATAGGTGATGACATCACCTCTAATCTTAAAACCATCCACTCTATTCCCTTGAGGCTTGATGTAGAAGACCCTGCACTGAAGAAGATCGAAGTCCGAGGAGAAGTCTATATTCCCATAAATGCCTTTGAAAGGCTCAACAAGGAGCGTATCTTGCAGAATGAACTGCCATTTGCCAACCCCAGAAACGCTGCCGCGGGCTCACTCCATCTTTTGGATCCAAAGATTGTGGCTAAGCGCCCCCTCGATATCTTCATCCATTCCTTAGGCCATCACCAGAAGGGGATATTTAAGACTCATGATGAAACCCTCCAGAGATTGAAGGAGATTGGGTTTAAGATCATCCCTCATTATCGACTCTGTGAGAGTATTGAAGAGGTCATCGAATTCTGCAAGGATTGGGAGGAGAGACATAGGGAATTAGACTACGAGGTCGATGGTATGGTCATCAAGGTCAATTCCCTAATCCAGCAGGAACGGCTTGGGTTTACAGCCAGGAGTCCCAGATGGGCCATTGCTTATAAGTTTAAAGCTGAACAGGCAACCACTAAGCTTAAACAGATCATCATTCAGGTAGGAAGGACCGGTGCCTTGAC
>DNCN01000166.1 GCA_003485015.1 bacterium | reverse complement strand
TGGATAGTATTTGTGATTTGATTATATGGGGAGCACAGGCATAATAAAATGATAAAGGTAAGTATTATTATGGCTACCTATAATAGGGGTTATATCATTGGCAGGGCGATTGAGAGTGTCCTTAACCAGACCCATAAAGACTTTGAGTTACTCATCATCGATGACGGTTCAACCGATAATACCCAAGAGGTTGTCAAGAGATACCCAGATTCCCGAATTAGATATGAATGGTTTGAGCACAGAGGATTTCCGTCGGCCAGGAATCAGGGCTTAAGTCTTATAACTGGAGAATACATCACCTATCTTGATAGCGATTCTAGTTGGAGGCCAGAGTTTTTAGAAGTGATGATAAAAACCCTCAACGAACTTCCAGAAATAGAGATGGTCTACTGTACCTATGAAGTCATTTATCAAATCCTACGAGATGGAGAATGGCAGAATGTAAATAAGGCTGTAAAAAGGAACTCTTACGATTACAAAAAACTCCTTAGAGCTAACTTTATTGAATTATGCGCAGCCTTGCACCGAAAGGGATGCTTAGAGAGGATTGGAAAATTTGACGAAAGACTTGATTGTCTGGTGGATTGGGATTTTCTTATTAGATTAGGCAATGAATATAAGGTAGGGTTTATTGATCGACTAATGGTGAGTAGTTATTATCGAGAAGGAGGAGATAATATCACCTTCACTGCTGATCCACTCCCTTCAAACCTCCTCATCATGGAGAAGATTCGTAAGATGGGCTATCCAATCTATACCCTCCTTGTGGAAGAGTTTACTAATGGGTCTTATTTGGCATACCTCCCAGGGTTTGAAGGATACAAAGGGATAGGAAGGTCGAGGGAGGAGGCTATAAAGGATATTGAGCGAAGTTTAAAAGAGAATCCGCTCTCTAAGTATATCGAACTGGTTATGTTGAATCGATGAAAGTATGCTTTGTTTCTTCGCTATTCGAAATGGATGATATATGTGGTCCCTCTATATTTGTCAGAAATATAAGTCCATTCCTCAAGAATAAGGGAATAGAGGTCAGCTTTAATCCAAACGAAGCTTGCGATGTTCTATTTACGGTCATTACTGCTCCAACTGAGATAGTCTTAAGGGCCAAGGCCAAGGGAGCAAGGGTCATCCAGAGACTTGATGGGGTCTTCTTCGATAAGACCAAGGACTACAAAGGGATGAACCTTAAATTAAAGGTAACTCAGGATGAGGCAGACTTGGTCATCTATCAGTCAAATTTTGCAAAAGAGATGTGCCAACATTATCTTGGAATGCCCCAAAGATCTATAATCATCTATAACCCTGTCGATACAGCGGTCTTTACGCCATATGGTAAAAAGATAGACTTTGGGAGGATAAACCTTCTGGCTATCTCGACCTGGAGACTCCGGAAGAGGCTCCAGGATAGCGTGGAGGCGGTCAAAGAGTTATTAAAGATAAGGAATGATATAATCTTTACCATCATTGGTAAGGGGGTAAGTATAGAAGGGACATCATCCCATATAAAGTATCTTGGCGAGCTTCCCTATGGTTCTCTCCCTACGTATTATCGAAGTTCTCAGGTTTTTCTATTCCCATCCTATCTTGACTGTTGCCCAAATGTGGTGCTGGAGGCCTTATCATCGGGCACACCGGTTATCTGCACTGATACCGGGGGAACTCCGGAGTTGGTCGGAGATGGAGGAGTGGTCCTTAAGACAAAGGAGATGTACAACTATGAGCCAATGGAGATGCATAATCTCAACACAATCCCAAGAGTAGATCGAGAAGAGTTTGTAGAGGCTATCATTCTTATCTTGGAGAATAGAAAGGAATACTCCTGGAGGGCTAGAAGACAGGCTAGGAAGTTTTCACTTGATGTCATTGGTAACCAATACCTCAAGGCTATGAGAGAGGTCTTAGATGAATAATGAACTCTCCCCTGTAGAAGAGTTATTAATAAAGCTCTACATCCAACATGGTGACTCTATATACTTTCAATATGCAGAGGTTATAGAATCGAAGTTTCCAGAACTTAAGGAATATTTGAATAGAATGAGAATCATAAGAATCATCGAAAGCAACAAGCAGATATCCATAGACGATAAACCTTATTATCCTTACAAAGAAGAAGAGGAGGATCTAGACTTAAGGGCTTTTGAAGCTATCCCTTATATTGTTAGATCTATAAATTATATTACCCCTCACCTAAACGGAAGAAAAGAGAAGATTCTGAACATAGGAACTAGAAAGGGACTTGAAGTTTCGATTATGAAGGAGATGGGGTATATGAATGCTGTTGACGTGGGGATAAATGATGGCCAAGTAGATACTTCTTCTTTTAAAGATGAATCGATCAATTTAATTTATTGCAGAAGAGGTTTAGAGCATCTTAAGAATCCAAAGAAGGTTATAGATGAATTCTTCAGAATCCTCAAACCAGGCGGGCTATTATTTATAATAGTCCCAATCATTGGAGCCTTCAAGAGTGCAGATTCATTAAAAAGATTGATCAATGGGGATAGGATTCTTGATTATTCCATCAAGATGGGCCATAATCTTCTGCCAGAAATATGGATGATAGGCGAAGAGAAGGAAGAGATGAAGAGAAGGGAAGTTGTGTATTCACCAGATATAGGCCTAACCGTAAGTGCATATAGGTACTCGTTCATTGAATACCTTAAGGAAGAATCGAAGTTATGTGAAGGTAAGGTTCTGGATGTAGGTGCAGGTGGGTGGGTTTTACCCTGGAGGTTATTCAGACATTGTGAATATATAACCATGGATGTAGAGAAGAATGAAAATATAGACGTGGTGGGCGATGTCCAGGATATGCATATGTTTGAAGATAGCTCTTTTGATGTAATTATCTGTTCCGAGGTTTTAGAACATGTCCCCTCTCCTCATAGGGCGATCAGCGAAATCTATCGTATCCTCAAACCAGGCGGCAAACTTCTTTTGACCGTTCCCTTCGACATTGGACTTCATGACTGCCCAGGTGACTACTGGCGATTCACCGAGCAAGGCTTAAAGATTCTTCTTGAAGAGTTTAGTGAAGTAGAAATAAAGTTCAAGGGTATTGATTCAAAGCCTTTGGGATATACCTGTACTTGTCGGAAGTAAGAGCCATGAAAACTCTAGAACTTTTGGATATAAGGAACGTTTTGACCTTAGGAGTACAGCATATTGAGGGAGAATTTATTGAGATATACGAAAAATGCAGAGATTACACGATGACGTCCGTAGAAAGGATGTATTCCCTGTATAAAGCAATCAAATACGTTGTGAGATATAGAGTATATGGCGATATGGTTGAATGTGGAGTCTGGAAGGGTGGTAGCTCAATGATGATGGCACTTACCTTAATAAGAATGAATGAAATAGGAAGAAAAATTTATCTCTATGATACCTATAGAGGGATGAGTGCCCCTACTGACGAGGATGTCGATTATAGGAGCAGACCTGCAAAAGAGGAATGGCTTTCCATGCAAGGAAAAGATTTCAATAAATGGTCCTATGCATCATTAGGACTGGTAAAGGCTAATATGCTCTCAACAGGGTATCCTCATAAAAACATAATCTTTGTGAAAGGAAAGGTTGAGAAGACAATCCCATCTGTCATTCCAGAAAGGATAGCAATTCTTCGTTTAGATACAGATTGGTACGAATCAACTTACCACGAGCTTACCCACCTCTTCCCCAGATTATCAATGGGTGGTGTGTTAATAATAGATGATTATGGCTATTGGAAAGGTGCCAAGAAAACAACAGATAAGTATTTTACCGAAAATGAAATAAAGATCTCATTAGAGAAGATTGATTTTACGGGAAGAATCGCAATAAAAGTCTAAAGAGGAAGATCATTACCGTATGTATTGGGAACTACCGATTGCATTTTATAAGCTAATGGACCGAAAAGAAAACCTTGTTCTTTTAGAGACATCTAAATATGATGAAGAGAATTACAAGAGTTTCTTATTTATCGACCCCATTCAGATCCTAAAGGCAGATGAAGGAGATGAACTGCCTTATCTTTTCGATCATATCGAGGAGTATCTCTCTAAAGGGTATTATCTGGTTGGGTATCTTTCCTATGAATGCGGATACCACTTTGAGGAGATTGCAACGGATTCTATTCCTGAACATCCCATCGCCTGGTTTGGAATCTATAAAAGACCAATCGTCTTTGACCATCTTACTGGAACTTTCAATGAAGAAGCTTTTAGAGATGGTCTAGATATAAATCCATTGGAAGGGGATTATAGAATAAGTGGTCTTCATCTTAGCATTTCAAAGAAAGATTATCTTTTGAAGGTGAAGAGAATAAAAGAGTATCTTCTTTCAGGTGATACCTATGAGATAAACTTCACCTGCAAATATAGATTTAACTTCTATGGAAACCCAATTGCTCTCTACTGTTCCCTCAAAGAGAAACAGAGGGTATCTTATGGTGCCTTCATAAAATCAGGTCTTAAAAGTATCTTGAGTCTTTCTCCGGAGCTCTTCTTTAAGTTGAAGGATGGAAGGATAACAGTAAAGCCCATGAAAGGGACAATAAAGAGGGGTAGAACGCTTGACGAAGACTCTTTATTGGCAAACTCTTTGAAGAATAATGAGAAAGATAGGGCCGAAAATCTAATGATCGTTGACCTGCTGAGAAATGATCTGGGGAAGATTACCGAGATTGGCTCTGTAAAGATAGCAGAGCTTTATTCAATAGAGAAGTACAGGACACTATTTCAAATGGTCTCAGTAATCGAGGGAATCCTCAAGAAAGATTTGACCTACTACAATATATTCAAAGCTATCTTCCCCAGCGGTTCTGTGACTGGTGCACCCAAGGTCAGATCGATACAGATCATTGATGAGCTTGAGGATACAAGAAGAGGTATTTATACAGGTGCCATCGGCTATATCTCCCCCTACAAAGAGGCAGTATTCAATGTGGCTATCCGCACTGTGGTGATAGAGGGGAATAATGGCGAGATGGGTGTTGGCAGCGGTATTGTCAGTGACTCGCTTCCTGAATATGAGTATGAAGAATGCAGACTGAAAGCACAATTTCTGACAATTCAAGATGAAGAGTTTGAGTTGATCGAAACCATCTTGTGGGATAATGGCTATCCTTTACTTGAGAAGCACATGGAGAGATTAAGGCGATCGGCAGAATACTTTGACTATCCCTGCGACATTAATCGTATTGTTTCAGCACTTGTGAAGCATAGCCAAGATTTTAAGGCTGGGGCACAATATAAAGTCAGACTGAGGCTAAGTCGGTCTGGCGAAGTCTCCATTGAGAATAGTTTGATCAAAGAGGATCAGAATTCACTTATGATCATACTGTCCGGGGTAACTATAGATTCGAATGATAGGTTCTTATACCACAAGACAACACATAGACGCCTATACGATAAGATGTATCAGAAGACCCAGAAGGATGGTTTTGCCGATATCATCTTTATGAATGAAAAAGGAGAGATAACTGAAGGGGCAATAAGTAATATTTTTATCAAAAAGGATGGCTATCTAATTACTCCACCAGTAGAGTGTGGTCTTTTAAATGGTGTCTATCGCCAATATTTGATGGAAATCCAATCAAACACAGTAGAAAAGGTATTATCATTAAAAGACCTCCAGGAAGCCGAAGCAATCTACATCTGTAACGCAGTAAGGGGATTGAGAAGGGTAAGGTTACACTCTGAGAAGAGGATAGAGGGATAATCCTTATGTTTTCCAATACCAGGATATTGATTATGGATCGATTTAAGATACTAGCCCTCATCCCACACATAGGTTATCCAGTGGCTTTAGATGCCATTGAGGCCCTTAAGGAACTAGACCAGCTTGTAATAGCCATTGACCTCAGAAAGGTGAGAAAGGAGGTTCTTTCCCAAACGATTAAGATAGTCATCGAAAAGTTTAAGCCGGATTTTATTCTCACAATTAGTCCAGTTGGAGAGTGTTCATTGTCTCCTCTTCGAAGTCAATTCAAAAATTCCTAAAGAAGTTTCTAAAGACTTCCTAACTTTGATTATGTTTTTGACAAGATAAGGTATTAGGACAGTGGTGACGATATTCTCTATTCCAAAATCTTTTTTAGGTCTAATTGGAACTATTCAGCGGAATGCTATTCAGAGTTGGCATGAATTATGCCCGAAATGTGAAATTATCTTATTTGGAGATGAGGACGGCACTGCTCAAGTAGCAGCTGAATTTGGTGTAATTCATATTCCTGAAGTTAGATGTAACGAATTTGGTACTCCCCTCCTTGATTTCATCTTTAAAAAGGTTCAGGATTTGGCTATTTATCAAGTTTTAACCTTCGTCAATACGGACATTATCTTGATGGATGAGTTCTTGAAAGCTATTCAAAGTATTAAACAGGATTCTTTTCTTGTGGTTGGTCAACGTTGGAATTTTGAGTTAAAAGATCGTCTTAAAGGTCCTGATTGGAAGGTAGATTTGAAATCTGCTGTCAGAAAAGAGGGAATTCTTTGTCATCCAGGAGCCATCGATTATTTTGTTTTTTCTAAAGGCCTTTTTAAAAAAGTCCCTCCATTCGCTGTTGGACGTGCCGGGTATGACAATTGGCTGATCTACGATGCATGGGCTCGTAGGATACCAGTGATTGATGCTACTCATGTGGTTATGGCCATTCATCAAAATCATGATTATAGTCATCTTCCGAATGGAAGGGATGGTGTTTTTAAAGGAATAGAGGCAGAAAGAAATAAGAAATTAACAGAAGGGCATGTATTCACCATAAGGGATGGAGCAACCCATATACTCACTCCTAAGGGCCTTATTCCCACGACTCGCAAGCCAGAAATTCTATTACAATTGGCCTCTCAGCAGCAAGATTGGTTCAAGGCACTGGGGTCTGAGAAGAAAAGGAAAGTTATCTCTACTGCTTATAATTTAGGTATACTTTATGAAGAGAAAGGATTACTAGAGATGGCTCTAAAAAAATTTGAGACGGCTATTAACCTCAGCCAAAAATTAGAGTTAAATACTGCTGAGGAGACTGAACTTGTGAGTAGTCTTCGTAACCATTTGGAGAAAGTTTATCAAATGGATAGAAAAAACTTTCTGAGATAAGAAAATTGGATTGACAAATCTTTCCAAGAATTTGATTATGAAACAATTCAAAATACTTACTTTTATTCCAGCTAACGGCTATCCAGTGGCCTTAGATGCTATTGAGGCCCTTAAGAAACTGGATCAGTTCGTAGTAACCATCGATCTCAGAAAAGTAAGAAGAGAGGTTCTTTCTCAGACGATTGAGGCGGTTATCAAAAGATTCGAGCCAAGCTTTATCTTTACAACCAACGCAGTCGGCCTGATTCCTGATCTCTTTGACGATCTGAAAATTCCTTATGTCTCCTGGTGGACGATTGATCCAGCCAATCTAAAACCTCCCCCATCAACCTTCTATCATATATTCATCATTGATAAGACAAGACTTCCTGAACTGAAAGAGGAAGGATATAAGAGTATCCACTATCTTCCCTTTAGCGCCAATCCAAGGATCTTTAAACCTCTTCCCTTAGAAAAAAGGTATGAATGTAACATAAGTTTTGCTGGTGCTTGTCGCTTCAGTATGGGGTATTTAGAGAATAAGGATTACATAGATAGGCTCTTTGGCGGGGAAGGTTTGGTCAGTTCTCTAATCGATGATCAGATCCAGAATCCCACAAGGCTCATTGAAGAGACTTACAAGAGGATTACTGGCCAGAGGGTATCGAATGGATTGATAGTCGAGTTGAGACGGATAGAGTATGAAGCTATGAGACTCTATCGGAATGATATTGTTAGTGAGGCTGCCTCTCTAGGAATCCATCTCTATGGAGATGATGGTTGGAAGAATTTTTCCCATCCAAAAGCCAAGTACCGGGGCTGGCTGGATAATCGGAGTGAGCTTCCCAAACTCTACAATGCCTCGAAGATAAATCTTTCGGTCCAGATCTCAACCCTTAAGGGCTCTTTAAGTAAGAGGACATTTGATATTCCAGCCTGTGGTGGATTTGTTTTAGGAGACTTCCGTGAGGCCCTTCTTTGGCATTTTGAGGATGGTAAGGAGGTTGTCTATTTTAGAGAGAAGGGCGAGCTTAAAGGGTTAATAAAATACTATCTCCACCATCCTGATGAAAGAGAGGCCATTGCCCAACAGGCCAGAAGGCGTATCTTGAAAGACCATACCTATCTACATCGAATAAGGAGGATTTTGGAGGTAATGAAGGAGACTTTGTAAATTCCTTATAAGAATAAGAAGTTTGAATTCATTCATGTTAATGACATTCACGACTGTTTTTACTGCTCATCACAACTATGGAGTGTGGCAAGAACAATTAGGAATAAGGTTTGTCCATTTTCCGTTTGCGATGGATACCGACCTATTTAAACATTATCATGAGCCCAAACAGTATGATCTGGGATTCTCTGGGTCGTTACATACTGCCTGGACTGATTTCGGGCCCGGATCAAAAAACGTCTCTTTCGACCAGGCTTTATCCAGCGTCCGCACTATCGAGGTTGGCGAGTTTACTGGGGTGAATGGGAGACAAGTGGAACCAGGACTGGCGAAGGATACGCTCGGCTCATCAATAGTAGTTGGATTTGGCTGTCGACAACTTCGGCCATTGATTTAGTGGGGGCTCGCTTCTATGAGACCATGGCCTCTCACAGCTTGCTCTTCTGTAATCGTTCACCAGTCTATGAAGGACTCTTTGAAGAGGACACTCACTGCGTGATGTTCGAGGATGACCTGAGCGATTTTGATGATAAGCTCTTTTGGTATCTGAAACATCACGATGAACGCGAAGCTAT
>DNCN01000189.1 GCA_003485015.1 bacterium | reverse complement strand
GCCTCGGATTATCCGAGAGCGTCCAGCAAAGGGAAAGGAGGTGGTGAGCGGGTAAAAGGAGTTATTGTGGGACAATACGAATATATTGGCACAAATCAGACGGTTTTCAGTTCTGGTCTTCCGGAATGGATTCTTCTTGCCAGCGGGAAGTTGGCGGAATAGCAGTAAGCCCAAAAACCAAACACTAGAGGGGGTGAAGTCTCTATGAAGAAGAATATCCTTTCTAGAGAGATAACTAAGAAAAGATTCATCTTCTATCTTTTTATTATGGATATTATCCTGGTTAGTCAAGTTATGGCCGGTTCTTTTGCGGTTAGACCTTTTAAGGTCTTTCTTGAAAGTAAGAAGACAACCGCTCTTAAAGTGAGAAACACTGGGGAGGAGAAGGTAACTATCCAAATTATGGCAGTTGCCTGGAGGCAGGATGAAGAGGGCCAGGACAGGTTTGAGCCTACCAAGGAGATAATCTTCTTTCCCAAGATCTTATCTATTGAGCCAGAGGAGGAGAGGGTAGTAAGGATTGGGTATCGGGGAGAGTGGCCCAAGGTGGAGAGGGCCTACCGGCTTTTTCTTCGGGAGCTTCCTCTAGAGAGACCTGGGAAGACAGCCATAAAGATAGCTTTAGAGCTAAGCATACCTCTCTTTATCAGTCCTATTGAGAAGGTGAGAAAGACAAAGAGGATAGAGGAGATAGAAATAGAGAAGGTATCCATAGAGGAGATGATGAAACCTCCCAAAAGGAAGGTAGAGGTTGAGGGGGAGGAGACAAGGTCTGTACCATCCAAGAAGATGTTGGTAGTGAGGGTCAGAAACCGGGGAAACAGGCATCTTATTATCAAGAAGGTAGAGGTGATCGGTCTTGATGGGCCTAAAAGGGAGATCTTCTTCAAGGAAGTGAGGGGTCAATGTATCCTTGCCGGTGTCTCTAAGCCGTTTGTCATTGAGATGAGTCCTGAGGAGTACCAGGGGTCTGAGCTCATCAAGGTCAAGGTAGAGACGGAAAGATCAAGTGTAGAGGCGGAATGGCAAGTGAATAGTGAGGAATGAGGAGGAGATCTTCTTTTTTGTGGACCTTTCTTGCCCTAGAGCAGATTTTTTCCCTTCTTTTTTTGGTTTCTGTATCTGCCCAGGAGGAAACTACAGTCTTTAGGCTCATCCTCAATACCGAGGATAAAGGGGACTATTTTGTTATCCTTACTGATGAGGGCGATATCCTCTTTCCCGAAGAGGAATTTTTGGAGCTTGGTCTTAAGATACCAGAGGGGGCAAAGATAAAAGAGGGATACATTTCGTTCCATTCCCTTTCTCCAGAGATAGAGTTTAAAATAGACGAGAAAGATGTAGCCCTTCTTATTACTGCAGATCCCAAGCTTTTTGAAAGGCAGGTCATTGACCTTAGCTACCGAGTCCCCGAGGATGCGGATCATCTTTCAGAGGATACCGCCTTCTTTAACTACTCTGTAGATTACCGCTTTAGAGATGAGTTCAACTTTGACTCTTTAAGGATTCCCTTTAATCTAGGGATAAGATGGAAAGACTTCCTAGGATACTCAAACTTCTCTTACACTAAAAGCATAAGAGACGAAGATTTCAGGCGACAATCGACCAATATTACCATAGATGACCCGGGGAGATTACAAAGATACATCCTCGGGGATTTTTTTGCTCATTCTGGAGAGCTTGGAGGTGGGGGAAGTCTTGGAGGGCTAAGTATTTCAAAGAACTTCTCTCTAAAGCCCTATTTTATAAGATCTCCAGGAGTGGAGATCTCTGGAGTACTTGAGACCCCCTCTGAAGTGAAGATCTATGTAAATGATATCTTACAAAGATCAGAAAGGCTTGGACCAGGGGAATTTGAATTTTGCAACCTTCCAGTAACCGGCAAAGGAAAGATTACGACCGTTATCAAGGATGCCTATGGCCGGGAGGAGCGGATCATTGCTCCTTTCTATACCTCCTCAGGGCTCCTTACATCCGGCCTCGATGAATACAGCTACAACCTAGGGCTCAGGAGGAGAAAGGATGAGTATAGCGGGCTTACTTTCGTGGGATTTCATCGAAGGGGTTTAACCGATAAGCTTACCGGTGGTCTACGGGCAGAAGTGGATAGCGAGATTATCAATCTTGGAGCAACAGCCACATCTGTCCTTGGGACCATAGGAGAGATAGAAATGAATTTAGCTACAAGCTGGATGGAAGACCGATGTGGTTTAGGTTATTCATTAAGTCTATTCTTTCCTAAAGTGATAGGGATGAACACCCAGGTCTCTTTAAGGGGATTCTCTGAAGGTTATGGAAACATCTCTATCTTCCAGAAGCCTCGATCTGAGCTAGTTTTAGGTCTGGCCTTCTATCAGAGGAGGATTGGTTTCCTATTCAGTAATTATCTCATTCAGAATAGATACGATGGAAATGACCAGAGGGGGCTTTCTCTCTCTTATTCAAAATCGATTCCAAAAATTGGCTCACTCTTTCTCTTTGGTCAAAGAAAATGGGAGAAAGATAAGGTAGAGGATGAGGCATCTATTAGGCTGCATTTCCCTATGGGAGGAAGAAGGACTCTGGGCCTTGTTAATAAGGTTTCCAAGAAGAGGATAACAAGAAGTTTAGAGTTCCAGAAGGGTTTACCTTCAGATGTAGGATTGAGGTGTCGGTTCCTGATAGAGGGAAGTGAGGAGGTGGGCGTAAAGGATAAGGTCTCACTCCTGGGCCAGACCCACCTTGAGTACCACGGCCCCTATGGTGTCTACTCGGCTGACTATAGAAGGGATATGGATCAGAACAACTATGGGTTGGGAGTATCTGGGGGAGTAGCCATAGTCAAGGGGCACCTTTATCCTTCAAGACCCATTCATGATGGCTTTGCGGTAGTAAAGGTGGATGGTCTTGAAGGGGTGAGGGTTGAGTTGAGTAATCGGAAGGTAGGTCAGACCGGTAAAAGGGGAGAACTACTCGTTCCAGGACTTATTTCCTATTGTGATAACCGACTCTCCATAGAGCCTGAGGATCTGCCTTTTAACTACAGTATCCTTAAAAGGACAAAATTTGTCTCTGTGCCTTACAGAAGTGGGGGAGTGGTAGAGTTTGATGTGACAAAGCTTCAGGTCTTTGAGGGGAAGTTGTTCCTGATAGAGAATGGTAAAGAGGTACCAGCCGAGTATGCTAGGTTGGAGATAGAGGTTGAGGGAAAGACCCTTGAGACTGTAGTCGGCAAGGATGGGGAGTTCTATCTTGAGAATATTCCGGCCGGCAGATTCTTTGCTCGGCTCTTCAAGGAAGACAAAGAATACAATTTTGAGCTGGTCATACCCGAAAGTGAGGATATGGTTATGGATTTAGGTGATATCTGTGTCGAGGCTACTGTCAAGATTAAATGAAAAGTAGAGTAAGTTAGGGTTCGAGTTGGAGGGGTATTAGTGAATCACCCTAAATCATACCCAAACTTCCCCTCTCTTGCAACCGAAGTTTGAATTTTAAG
>DNCN01000188.1 GCA_003485015.1 bacterium | reverse complement strand
ACGATGGCAATACTGACCAACAGTTCTGCCAGAGTAAGTCCTTTCATATTCATATATATATCCTCCCTCATCCTCCTCATTCAAGTCCTCTACCATTGAGAAATAATTGTCCTCAGCTGAAGATGGTTAGTTCTATGTTCCAAAAGCCACTCCGCTCGAACATCCACCGTCTTCTGTGGCGGCCTAGTAAGCTCAGTGACATTAGTTATAATAGTATAGGGGGTAGGATAAACCCCAAGTTCTGGGAACCGGATGTTATCATTAGTCCATTCGACTCTGTCGACTATATTGTCATACAAGGTATTCCTCCACCTTTCAAGCCGGTTCTCAACCAAGGTCTGAGCCCGAAGGTAGGATCTGGATTGGATTATGCCTCGTTGGGAATTGAGAAAAAGGTACATCAAGGGAAGAAGGGCAATAAGGATAAGGGTGACAGCTACTAGAATTTCAATAATGGTAAATCCTTCCTTTTTTCCAAAAGTCCTCATCTTAACTCCATAATCCTCAAACTAATAGCACACTACACGGCTCACTCTACCCAAGGAATTTATGTGTAGGGTCTGGCTCGGAACCCCGCACCTTGCACCAGTTATAATAACAGGTCTACTGATCATCCCGTTCCGATCAAACGTTATATCAACCGGCACCCCAGAGGTAAAGGTAACTCCAGTAAAAGTCCTATTCTTCTCAATGCTATTATTCGCTATATTGATTATGACATAGTTAGAGTCCATGATTACAACCCTTCTTTCTTCCCGTTGTGTCTTAGCTCGGTTACGGGCTATCTTAAGATCAGTGGCCAACTCTTGAATAGCTACATCTAACTGCTGTTTCCTATAAAAGTCTCGTATCCTGGGAGCAATAGTAACGGTCAAGGCTAGCACGATACAAATGATGGCCATCAGTTCGATGAGTGTAAATCCTTCTTTTCCCCTCATTTTTGCTCCTCCCTATAAGATTTATAGCAAAAATTGTACCTATAACCTTTTAAATTTTTAATCCCCCTACTCTATTCCTTAATCTTAAATACCATAGAATGTCCAAAAAGTCAAGTTAAACCGAAGGTTATCAGAACCCCTGCTAATCCAAAGAATAAAATAGCGGTCAAGATCCTTACCTTCCCTGAGGATCTCTGGATCAATCTTGTAACCACCTCTGAACTGATGCCGTAATAAGCCAGGATAAAGACTAAGACCAATGGCAGGACAAACATGAAGTTGTACAGTATAAGGTAGAGGAGAGCATGAATCCGTAAATCAGGCACATAGCGCAAAACAGCGATGATAGGAAGATACACTTGTCCGGTACAAAAAAACTCCAGAAATGAGAGTAAAAAACCGAGGAGAAAGGCACCCCAGAGGTAGTGTCTCATCGTCGAACCTCGTTTAATCATCTCCATCACCTTCCCTATGCGCATGGAACAACCCCGGGCTAATCTTCCGCTCTTGATCAGATAATAGTCCCATAAACTCAGAAGACCGAGGAGAAGTGCTCCACTAGCGACTAAGATCGAGACTATCCGACTCAAAAGCAACGACCCAGTGATCTTCTTGATAAACTCAAACAGTCCTATACCTATCAGAAGATAGCAGGCAAAGACTGTTAGGGTAAAGACACTACCCACAAGGAGTATTGTCCTCCCCCTACGGCCGACGAAGAAGAGATAGGAGACAAAGCATACTAGGGTAGTAAAGGCACAGGGATTTATTCCATCTATCAATCCTCCACCTATAATGGCTAGAGGTCCTAAACCTCTGAATCTTTCGATGACCATCCACTTGGTTTTGTCATCTAGCGGCTGTTGTTCATCTTGAGGTTTTGGCCAATCGCTTCCTCCAGCCCCAAGGGTAGATTCGATCGTCTCCTCCAACCTATCCTCTATTTCCTTTCTACCATCTAAGAGTACATCGGCGATGAATATGGTCGGTGGGGGGTTCTTTATCCTGCCATAACTCTTCTCTAATCTCAACATCAACTGGTAGGCCTCTGGATCATCGAGATTGAGATACCCTACCTCAAGAGCCTCTTGGTATTTATCAATCAGTTTTGGTAGATACTTCTCCTTGATATACTGGCAGTCCCGACAATTTTGAGAGTAAAAATAGTAGATCCGAACAACCGGAGCTGAGACTGGTATCGATTGACTTTGGATGGAAGGGGAATCCGGAGTGGTAGTTGAAGATTTTGCGCTAACCTCAAGTGTAATGGTCAGGCTTTTAGTCGGGGCTTTGCGGTCATTTGAAATAACATAGACATGTTTACTGATTCTTCCAGAGTAACCTTCTGTATAAAAAGTCACCTTGATCTCTCCTGTCTCCCCAGGCAAAAGGTGATCTTTGGAAAGTAATGCCCCAGTACAGCCGCATGAGGTTCTTACCCTTTCGATGACAAGGGAGGCACCCCCTGTATTCTTGATCTTGAATATATGCTCACATTCTTCCCCTTCCTCAACTCTTCCAAAGTCCCAGGCCTCTTCACTCACCTCTAAGTGCGGCCCCTTAACAACCCCAACCCCCAGGATTAGGATAGAGATAAGGGGTAGAATCGAAACCATCCAAATCTTTAACCCCTTCATAAAGAATCTTCCCTTGAAGACCAAAAAATACAAAAAAACACGAATAGAGCTCCGCACGTAAGTAAGGGGTAACCTTCTTTTTAACTTTCGTGCCTATTCGTGGTTAAATGAATCTATTCTGTCTCTCTGATGATCTTTGTTCGAATGAAGATGAGGAGTTCTGATTTTTCAATCTTGGACTTCTTGCCTTGGAAGAGACGACCTAAGAAGGGTATATCTCCTAAGAAGGGGACCTTCTGAATCGTTTGTGTATGCTCGTCCTTGATGACCCCTCCGATAACAACCGTATCCCCATCTCTAACCAGAAGATCTGTTTCTATCGAGCTAGTAGTAAGATCCGGATAACCTGCTATCCTTACTTCATCTACGCTTTCAACCCTAGGATTGACCTTTAGGGAAATGTAATCATCCGGTGCAATCTTGGGTGTAACAGTCATAGTGATACATACATCACGGTAGGTTACTGTTTGCCCTATCCCACCTCCTGGACCGGCCGTAGTAGTCAGCATGGGAATGCTCTTACCCGACGTAATGGTCGCCTTTTGGTTGTGCGCAACCAGGACCGAAGGACTGGAAAGGATACTACCTTCACCCTGCGATTCAAGGGCTGCAAGGGCAGCATCGATATTGAAGGTGCCGCTCACAAAACCAAAACTGAAGGTTCCAAATGGATCTCTATCAGGAATTCCAGGGTTCGTCGTACCCCGGGTATACTTATCCACATATCTTCCACCTGCATAGGCATCCTTGGTGTAAAGACCCCTATCTTTGGCGTCATCGACCACCCACCTTATACCTAATTGCTTCAGGCCGGTTTCGCTAACCTGAACAATCTTAGCCTCGATCAAGACCTGACGGGTTCTTATGTCCAAACCCTTGATGATGATTTCACGCATATTGACGACATTCTTTGGGGTGTCGGTGATAATTAAGGAATTGGTCCTTTCATCCACCCCTAACCCTCCGCCCTTCCCGATATGGGGTTGGAGCACACTGACAATATCACTAGCTTTGGCATATTTTAAGGGTATGATCTGGGTGGTCATCTCTAAGACAAAATCCTCCTCCCGGCCAACGCGGATCAATCCCTTATCGTGAAAATAAATATACCCTTGGGACCTGAGGACAACATCTAAAACTTGCTCCCAGGGAGTATTCTCTATCCGAATGGTCACTGTGCCTGAGACATCTTTGCTGGGAACAATATTTACTGCAGCCTTGTGGCCAATGAGCCTTAAAACATCGAGAAGATCTGCATTCTTGACATCGAGCGAAATTTTTGGTTCTTCAATGACTAAAGGAGCCT
>DNCN01000173.1 GCA_003485015.1 bacterium | reverse complement strand
TTTTGCAAGATTACCACACTGGTTCTATTGGACGCTCCCTCAAAGGGATTGAGCTCAACCATATCATCAACATGGAGGACTTGAATTGGTATTCCATCAGGTAACATAAATTTTCTAAAACCCTTACCTCCACCACCTGTTTTAAAGACTGACTGGGTAATCAAGAAACCCAGTCTACCATTCTTCTTTAAATATCTGTCTAAAGATTTGGCGACTCCAATGAGATAAGGGGTACTTTGCCATGAGTTCCAGATGTCCTCCTCAACAAACTTGACTGCTCCGTCTAATATTAGCCAAGCATTTTCATTACGAAAAAGATCTGTAGATTTGATAAGTTCTATCTCTAATTTATGCATCTCAGACCGAGCCTTTGCACCTGCTTTATCCCTCGGGTCTTTCTTGGCATCAGCTAATTTATCAGGCAATGTAAAATCAACTATCTCAAAATAATCAGGCTTATCAATTCTTCGAATTTGTCCCCATAGGGTATCTGAAATACCTTGATTTTGCTTGGGCAATAACAGAATGATTCGCTGTTTTGAGGCTAATGTCCTCATTTGTCCATCATCTTCTCTCTTAACAACCGCTGAACCAATCTGTGCCAATTCTATAGGAAACGCCTTGCCCCTTCTATCCCTGTTGCCAGGAAATAGGTGCGAATACTTCCATCGATGAAAAAGCGGAAAAGGTGGTTCTGTATCCGTGGGAGTGGAGGAGTCGAACGATAGAGGTTTTGAGGGTCAGGTTCTGGGTCTTCAGCGAAGGAAATTACCTCATCAACGTCTTTATTTATAATAGTGTCTTCTATCTCCTCTTGATCAGGATGTTGTAGTTCTTCAACCGCGCCACCTGTAGGAGGAAGAATCTTTATCTCTCTGCCAAGAAGTTCCAAGAAGGGTGTAATCGGGCTTAATGGATTAGGCATCTTGTTCTTCCTTTAACTCCTCTATATACTGCTGGGCTGCAAGGGCAGCAATAGCACCATCGCCACAGGCCGTGGTGATCTGATGGAACATACTAGACCGCACATCCCCGGCTGCATAGATTCCAGGTTTTGAGGTTTGCATCTTGAAATCCGTAAGGATAAATCCTTTTCTATCTAAATCAATAAGACCCTTTAGGAAAGAGACATCCGGTTTAAGCCCTATAGAGATGAAGACCCCATCAAGCTCAATCTCTCTCTCTTCGTCTGTTTTGATATCTTTAATCCTTACTCCTTCAACTTTCTTCTCACCTAAGATCTCAGTGACTATGGAATTCCAGATAGGTTCTATTCGCGAATCAGCCAAGACCTTCTCTTGTAAAATCTTGGTTGCCTGAAACCTGTCTTTCCGGTGGATAAGGGTTATCTTAGGGGTAAATTTAATCAAAAACAGAGCCTCACTCAGGGCTTTATCCCCACCACCAACGACCAATACCTTCTTATCTCTAAAGAGGGGACCATCGCAAGTGGCACAATAAGAGACCCCCTTACCACAAAACTCTTCCTCACCGGAAATATTGAGCTTAGCGGGTTTAGCTCCAGTGGCAATAATTACTGCTAAGGTATGATACTCTTTATCCTTGGTCTTGACTAACCAGCTTCTTCCATCTTCCTCACTCTTTACTCCTGTCGCCTCAGCGCTCTCTATTTCAAGCCCAAATCTCTTAGCCTGCTCCTCCATCCTGACCATCAACTCTTGACCAGAGATCCCTTCTGGAAACCCTGGGTAGTTCTCTACCCACTCAGCTAAGACCACCTGCCCGCCAGGTATCATCCTTTCCAAAAGTAAGCTCTTTAACCTGGCTCTAGCAGCATAGATCCCTGATACTAGACCCGCTGGCCCACCACCAATAATAACAATATTATAACAATTCATACTGGGTACCCTATTACTCTTAGGTTATGGGTTATAGGTTTTGGGTTGTGGGTCTATCCAACACCTATCACCTAACACCCGTTGGCTATCCTTTAATCACCCCGATTGGTACCATCCGAGCCACCAGACGGCCGATCCCTGCCTGATGAGATACCTCAACCACCTCATCGATATTCTTGTAAACATCCGGAGCCTCCTCGGCAATCCCCTTCATTGAACCAGCTTTGAGGTGAATATCCTTTGAGAGTAAATCATTCTTTACCTGATTGGATCTAAATCTTTTAAGAGCTGCATGTCTTGAGAGCATCCTTCCTGCACCGTGGGCAGTGCTACCAAAGGTTTCACTCATTGCCTTCTCTGTCCCAACCAGAAGATAGGAGGCTGTTCCCATTGAACCCGGGATGATGACCGGTTGGCCTACCTTCCGATACACCTCTGGAACCTCCTCATACCCTGGACCAAATGCCCTCGTGGCACCCTTACGATGGACATAGACCTTCCTATCGACCCCTTCTATCTTGTGTGTCTCCTTCTTGGCGATATTATGGGCTATATCATAGATGAGTTTCAGTTCGATCCCCTGGCCAAATACCTCTTTGAAGGCAATTCTCACCTGATGGGTTATTATCTGACGGTTTGCCCAGCCATAATTGGCGGCAGCGCTCATCGCCTCAAAATAGTCCTGGGCAAGTCTTGAGCCAAGAGGGGCATAGATCAACTCTCGATCGGGTAGAGACCTTAATATCTGAGGCTGTTCCTCTTCCATCCTTTTGATATAGTTGCTGCAGACCTCATGGCCAAGACCCCTTGAGCCGCAGTGGATCATAACCACAACTTGATCTACTGAACCGATGCCAAAGAGACTGGCTACCTCTTTATCGAATATCTCCTCTACCCGTTGGATCTCAAGAAAGTGATTACCTGCACCCAAGGTTCCTAACTGTGGTTTACCTCTCTCTTTGGCCCGAGGCGAGACCTTTGTAGCATTAGCTGTCTTCATTGATCCATTCTCTTCACAGCAGAGGGCATCCTCTTTTGAGCCAAACCCTCGCCCTATTATCCACTCGATACCTTGGTTCAACACCTCATCCAGTTCCTGGGACGATAATCTAAACTTAGACGCAGATCCAACTCCCACAGGTACATTTCGAAAGAGGGCTTCGAGAATCCTATCTATCCTCTCTCTAACCTCCTTAGTTGTAAGTGGAGTTGAAAGGAGTCTTACTCCACAATTGATGTCATACCCGATCCCTCCCGGTGAGATACAACCATTATCAGCATCAAACGCCCCAACCCCTCCGATTGGAAAGCCATACCCCTGATGACTATCAGGTAGCATAATAGCCTTCTCAAGGATACCAGGGAGGAAGGTCATATTCACCCCTTGTTCTATGCATCTATCCTCCTCAAGCTTCTTTAGCATCTGGTCGGTGACATAGATCCAGACGGGGACCTTCATCTCCCCCTCCTTCTCTATAACATAAAGATAGTTGGATACTCTCTTTCTTTTCACCTTGAAACTACCTCCTAAAACTATAAATAGAAACTGACCAGAGAAATCACATAAATTACACGAACTTTATAGAAGCGCTGTTCATAAAGAATAAGAGCTTTAACGTATTTCTCTATTATTCTTTTGGATATTCTGGGTTTGTAGTCTTTCTAAACATCAAGGACTACATTGAGAATCCATTTCCCTCCCTCTTCTTTGATCTCCATCTCGTTGTAAGTTACTGCCTTGATATAATCTCTGATTTCATACTTACGGGCATCATCTAAGACCAAGGTGGCCTCTAAAGAAGGTTTCCCGTTGAGGACTATTCTTATCTCCTCAACCCCACAGGGCATAAACCCTTCGGTTTCGTAAATAAAGAGTGCCTCTTCAAGAAATCTATAGAGGAGGGCCTCCTTATCAGGACCAGAGACCAATATTCTTTTCTTTATCGTGGGGATCATCCCTTCTGCCTCGGTCATAAGATTGACCATGGCAAAGAGGGCATTAGCAAATCCCTCCTCAAGTGTTTTCCCATAGGCGGCAAATTTGACATCAGCTGTATGGTCTAAATAAATGTAGGGTTCCATTTCGTCCAATACCTTCAGCTAACACCCATTATCTTCTCTCTAGCCAGAAGGGCAGCTCCCATAAATCCAGCCTCACCATGCATCTTGGCCACCTCTATTTTCAATCCCTTTAAAGCCTGAGGCAGGGCCATTGACCAGACTTCTCTTCTCACTAAATCGACCATCTTGGGAAGAGCTTCAATTACTCCCCCACCTAAAACAACCATCTCCGGATTTAAGGCATTTACCATAATGGCTATCCCCTGACTGAGGTATCTAGCAGCCCGCTTAAGGGCAGCAATAGCCCATTCTTCACCCTCTTCTGCGGCCAAATGGACCTCATCGACTGAATTCAGTGGCCTTTTAGTAGACCTGATAATGGCTGGACCAGAGCATAGGGTTTCAAGACAACCAGAACGGCCACAGCCACACCTCGGTCCCCCATCTGGATCAATGGGTATATGACCTATCTCTGCGCCACAGAAGCTTGCGCCATGGATCAATCTTCCATCTATGACTATTCCGCCGCCAATCCCTGTTCCTGGAAAGATAGCCACAAGATCCTTCTTGCCTATACCCACGCCTATTTTAAGCTCAGCTAATGTAGCACAGTTGACGTCATTGTCCATAAAGATGGGCAGGCCTGTCTTCTCTTCCAGTATCCTCTTTAAAGGAACATCACTCCATCCAGGAAGATTGGGAGAGGAGATGACTATCCCCTGAGCAAAGTTGATGAAACCAGCCACACCCACACCTATACCAGCAATCTCCTCCCCTTCAATCAAGTCCTTGATCAGACTGCTCAGGAAATCGACCCCTTCTTCAAAACCTGCTGGGGTGAATCCTCGTTTTGTCCGAAGTATCTTATTTTCTCCTTCGACAAGGCCCCCATAGATTTTCGTGCCACCAACATCTATGCCGATCACCTTCATAAGTTATCTCTTTTCAAGGATTATCTTTTAAAGTCTCTTCTAAGAGAGAAGCTGATCTTTTTACTTGCCTCTACCTGAGGCTGGTCGAAAGGGTTAACGCCTCTCAAGAGAGAGGAATAGACCGCTAAGTAATGAATGAGGGCCAGAAATTGGCCCACCGACTGGGGAGTGATCTTCTTGAGTACAACCACCGCATGAGGGATACTATTCTTTAAGGCGTCCTGCTGAGTTCCAAGATACTCGAAGAAGACTGCCCTATTCAAAGGGATACCATCCAAGACCATCAGGGTCTGGTTCTGCAGGCCAATATCCTTAAGGTCCATCGGGACAGAGGTGACCATCTCCTGGTCGAATTCCTCTACGATTAAGAAGAGTCCACAGACATTCCTCCTCCCTCCGAAGAACCGCTGGTTGGTATGGTGTTGGGACTCAGGGGCGAGACTCCCGTAGATGGTCTGTCCCTTACCTTCTTTCCCGGTTGATTCATGAATGAGTTGGATAAGTAACGGGATGAAGCCTTCTAAACGGGGGGAGTAAACGGGATGGAATATCTCGGTATAGCCCATTTGGTCTAAGAGGTAAAGGAAACAGGCCAATCTTAAAGCTGGATTCTCCTTGAGGGGTGAGGTCGGCCGACACATCTCATACATCTGATTTGCCCCTTCATCAATACCAGCGATATCTATCCCCAATAGGCTTGCGGGGAAGTATCCACAGGGAGTCCGGCCAGAGAAGCGGCCTCCAATCGGTTGGGGGATGATAAGATAGTCCCAACCCCTTCGTTGGGCTATCTCCCAGAGGGCCCCCTTCCCCTCGGTGGTGATGGCTACCACGGGGTATCCCTCAAAAGCGAAGAGATCCTCAAGAACCCCAACCGTGTCACCCGATTTGCTGATGGCGATAATAAGGGTCCCCTCTTTCGAGCACTTCCCTTTTAAAGAAGAGACGAGATCCGGGTCCATAGTTGAGAGGATGAAGACCTCTTTTTGGCTTTTGTATTCGGCTAAGCACTTATAGAAGGCCCAGAAACTGGTAATAGAGCCACCATTGCCAATAATGATCAAGCTTTTATAGTCTTTATACTTCTGGGTCAAAGTCTGAATCTCTTCAAAATTGGGTATGAAGGATGCAAAGTCTGGGATAGACTCCTCCCTTATTTCTTTTAAATCCACCTTCTCAAAGTCCACTTCTCCATAAAGATCAATTCTGATCATGCCTTCACCCCTCTTCGCTTTATTATACATTATCTCAATATTCCTTCCCCCTCTTTTGACATAGCAAGGGGCATTATCTGGTTCTTCAGTCAGTTCTTCCTTTAGAAAAAGACCTATGGATTTCACCAATTATACCCCTTTAGTTCAGTCTATGTCAATAAAAAGTATGGGGAGATAGGTGATATTGCCATATAGGGAGACGAGTCACCTTTAAGTCCTTAGAAATGCCCTACACGCTCTTTCTTTCCATTTTTAAGGGATTTCCTATTACAAACCACTCACCTATAAGTCTCTCGATACACTAAGATTAGGTTTGTCAGCGCAAGAATTATCTCTACTGTGCCAAAATTCTTGACAGAAAAGTTGTCCCTGTGTTAAAATTCTGGATCTTTTAAACTAGAAGTATATTGTTCGCAGTAGAATTTTTGAGAAAAATTGAGGATTTTAATATAAGGAAGTCTTTTATGCTCACCGATAAAAAGAGATTAGCTTATTTAGCTGGATGGCTTTCAATGATAATAAATACAGCCCTTTTTGGACTTAAATTTTGGATTGGGGTTAGGATTGATTCTGTGTCGATGGTGGCAGATTCGTGGGATACATTCTTCGATATCTTAATCTCTGGTGTAGCGATAATTGGTCTTAGAATAATGTTTAAACCTGCTGATGAGTCTCATCCCTTTGGACACGAACGGGCGGAGAGTATATCAGCAATAGTCGTAAGTGTTCTTCTGGCAATTGTTGGAGGAGGCTTTTTAGTGGAATCTATCAAGAGGCTTATCTATCAACAGTCAACGACCTTTTCTGTGCTAGCTATCACTATCTTTGCGTCTTCAGCAGTCATCAAAGAGGGGTTAGCCCAGTTTACTTTCTGGGTGGGCAAGACGATAGACTCTCAATCTGTTATAGCCAATGGCTGGAATTACCGGAGTGATGCTATCACTACTTTGTTAAGTA
>DNCN01000174.1 GCA_003485015.1 bacterium | reverse complement strand
GGTCGTTGGTCTTTTTGGCATTCACCCTCCTTCAACTAAGTTCCCTGGATAAGGGTCTATGTTGGAGTCTTTAAGAACAATATGGCAAAGATATTGGAAGTAAGCTTCTTCTAAAGCGGTCAATGATACAAAGAGAATCCTTTATTCTCTTTGTGCCCAAAACAACACAGTCTAAATAGAAAGATCTTAATGAGATTATAACAATCATCTTCTCATCCCGGGTCTAATAATATTAGGTAGACGGTTTCGTTTTTGTCTTTGAATCAGTTTTGTTTAAAAAAACGCACAATTTTTGTAATAAATAACATTTTTGTAATTTTCTCGACTTTTGTCAAGAACTTTTTTCAAAGGTGAATCAAAAAATAATGTTATGATTTCAGATAGTAAGAGGTAAAGGGCTATCTAGAGGTTTGCAAAACACCTTCTCAATGACAGGTTGGACCTGTTCTTTTCCATTCCAGTAATTCTTCTTCAATTTAACCACAAGATTGGCTCTTGATAAGTCTCTATCATTAAGGTTACCCATTCGCCAGCCAACTACCTCAAGATAACCTTCTCTTTTTTGCGAACTAAGGATTATCTTAAGATGCTCTCCTCTTTTACCTATTCTTTTTATCGCCGCTGGTCTTATATCCTGAATGAGAAAGGTAGGCTCAGGATTTCCCTCACCAAAAGGTCGAAGCCTATCTATATCATCTAAAAGAGCGGGGGTTATCTCGTCAAGTGAGATTACATGATCAATCACCACCTCTTGGGTTTCTAAAGATATCTCCTGTACCAAACTATTGATCCGTTCCCGGAATAGTGAAATATTCTTTTTGGTAATAGTTATTCCAGCAGCCATCCTGTGGCCACCAAACTTGATAAACAAATCGTCACATTGAGGTAGAATAGAGTCAAGATCAAGGCCGTTATTTGAGCGGGCAGAACCGATGGCCTCATCTCCCATACAAGCAAAGATCACTACTGGCCGCAGATATCGTTCTAAAAGACGGTTAGCTACAATACCCGTCACCCCTGCCTCGCATTCTTCTAAGGGAACGACAAGAACCTTCTCTCGGTCAAGATCAATTTCCCGTTCAATATACTCAATAGCCAGTCTCGTATCTAGATCAGACCGCAGACGCCTAGCTTCGTTTAAAGAGAGAATCTTCTGGGCAAGATAGACTGCCTTTCCCTTCTCTTTGGTAATTAGGAGCTCTATGCCTAAGTGACCTTGATTCATTCGGCCGGCGGCATTGAGTACAGGTGCCAGTTTAAAAGCTACCTCCCATTCACCAATCTCCTTGTTGAATAACCTTAGGGAATGAAGTAAAACCTTGAGTCCAACCTTCTTTGTCTCGCGGAACCTTTCGAGCCCAAATTTAGTTAAAATTCTATTCTCTCCAGTCAATTGGACAGAATCGGCAACCGTCCCCAAGGCTACAAGATCAAGATATGCTCTGAAATAATAGTCCATTCTGGGACTGGAGGGATCACTAGTTGATCTTCTTCCCTGATATGAGGCGAGTAAAGCCTGGCCTAACTTAAAAGCAACCCCCACACCTGCAAGATCTTTATCTGGATATAGAGAATCTTTGGGGTTGATTACAGTCAAGGCAGGGAGATCTGTCTCTATCAGTGGAGGATGGTGATCGGTAATGATAGTATCGATTCCCAGGGAGGAGGCATACTTTATCTCTTCGTAGTTAGATATTCCACAGTCAACAGTAATGATGAGTTTTATCTCTTGCTGGTGGGCCTTATGTAGGGTCTCTTTATCTAGTCCATATCCAAAATCTTTAGGGATGTGGTAATAGACCTCTCCACCAAGCTGACGAATGAACCGAACAAGAAGGGCTGTGGCTGCTAACCCGTCTACATCCCAGTCACCAAAGATGAGAATTTTTTCCTTCAAATCTAAGGCCCGATGGACCCTTTGGCAGGCCAATTCCATCTCTTCAAAGAGGAATGGGTCTTTTAGATCGCTAAGGTTAGGCTTAAGAAAGGATCTTGCATCTTTTAGATTGAGAACCCCCCTGTTGATTAAAAGTCTAGCCAAAATTGGCGAAATATCAAGACCCTGGGAAAGCTCCACAAGATCGTCTTCTTTAGTCTCAATAGTCCTCCATCTAACCTCTGACAATTAAAGGTAACCTCCATAAGAAGACTTGCTTACATCAACGCGGCTTAGGTTTCTGGAAAGTCAAGGGATGAACCTCTTTCTCTCCAAAATTTGGAAGAAGGCATCAACGATTTTGGGGTCAAACCACTCTCCACTCTTTGCTCTAATCTCTGCCTTCGCCTCCTCACAAGATTTGGCTCGACGATAAAAGCGTTCACTAGTCATGGCCTCATAAGCATTGGCTAGAGCCACAATCCGACCAGCTAAGGGGATCTCCTCTCCTTCTAGTCCATAGGGATACCCTTCACCATTAAACTTTTCATGATGATATTTGACCCCATCCGAGACATCTTCGGAGAATCGAATAGGTAGAATGATGTCATAGCCCTTGATTGGATGTAGCTTGACCTCTCTCCATTCCTCTGGTGTCAATTTTTCTCTCTTCTGAAGAACCTCATCGGGAAGACCCATCTTACCAATATCATGGAGAGAGGCACCAACTTTAATATCAGCTATTCTCCTTTTGGGGAGTTTTAGCTCAGCTGCTATCTGAGCAGCAAGTTCTGCCACTCGCTCCGCATGTCCTGAAACACGCCAATCCTTCAGCTCCATGGCCGTAATCAAAGCTTTGGCCACTCCCAAAAGTTGATCTCTCAACTCCTCAAATAGCTCAACATTCTCAAGCCCAACAGCTGCCTCCCGGCAGATAGCCATAAGAAACCTGAACTCTTCTGAGGTATAGCTTAGACCATTCTCTTTCTCACCAAGCGCGAGGATAGCCAAAAGCTTTTTCTCAGAGATGATTGGCACCAAAACTGCTATCCGCCAGCGAACAAAGAATTCCTTTGAAGAACTGGAATCCCGTAGCTCTGGCTCATTCTCTAAATTGTAATCATTAAGGATCTTACCCTTCCGGAGGTAATTAATGATGGGATCATCTACTCCGAGAAGAACCTTCTTTTCGTTTAGGCAATCCTGGTAACCATTGTTTGGCAGAAGAATAGAAGTATGCTCTGAGACGAATGCCTTTTTGAGGGTATCGGAAAGATGCTTCAGGAAGAGTTCAGAGCTGAAGGTGGAACTGAAGGTAGAACTGAGGGTGTGGCGAAAATCGCTCAAGATTTCTTCCCAACAGCAAGTCCTTTTGGCAAAGAGTCTTTTAATAGAGAGATCAATCTTATTACGAAGCGGTTGAAAGACCGTGGCAACAACTATCGAGGCTGCAATAGATGGGAATAATGAACCACTCAACCCCCTCCACTCAAGGAAAAATAGGCTGATCATAAAGATAGCCATTATAGATCCAGTCAATAAGCTAAAGAGAAATGTCTCTTTAAAGATCACCTCGATACTTACCAAACGGCGCCTCAAGATAATCCAGGCAATACTGAAGAGATAAAGAGTAAGGGTTATGTGGCCAAAATGGCCCACCCTTAACCCATAAAATGGCAGAAGGTCAATAGCTAAAAGACTCGCACATACCAACCCTCCCCAGAAAAGATATTTAGCTACAATTCTATCCTTCTTGCTTGTAAGTACAATTGATCCTTCATAAAGTAGCCTTAAAGAGACTATGGTAATGAGAGCCAGGAAGAGATAGTGATAGTATAGAAGACCGAGGGGCATCTGTTGAGGAAGATAATCCCAAGAGTATATACTCTCTTCTTTAAGTTGCGTAGCCTCGATAAATACGGAGATTAGAGTCAAAAGATAGATGATTAAAGGGTATCTCTTTTTGATCAGGTCTTGACGATGAGTAATAAGGAGCGTAAAATAGAAGAAGGTAGGAACTAGAATTCTTATTCCAAAACACAGGAGTCTTGCTCCCAAAAGGGTTTTGAGAGAAGAGATTTCTACGGGCACCATCAGATAAGAGAGGTTGATCAGCATAAGAGAGAGAGACATTATCAAGAAGACAAGAGCCATCTCTCCTCTTCTAGCTTTAACAAGTACAAGTAGTCCGAGGCCCAGGGAAACAAAAAGGGAGATCAATGGGAATAAAAGAGAAATATCCATCTAGTCTTAAGGCTCTATTTTAGAGGCGGCAATATAAACAGGACATTCGATGCATCGATCTTTATTTTTGCGCTTACAACAAGGAACATCTGCCACTTCCCAGCAACTCTTCTTCTCTTTATAGGCCTCACAGATTAGATAGTGGCTGGCTGGACAGCCGCGGGCCTCAAGGCATCTTTTCAAACAACTTCACCTCCTCAAAACACACTGCAAATTTCCTAATTTTCAATGCATCATCTGCAACTTTTCATCTTCTTCCAAGATTTTAAGAAAGGTCTTCACTACATTCACATCAAAGCGGCGGCCAGCACCCATTCTCAACTCCCTTACCGCCTCTTCTTTATTTATTGCCTTACGATATGGCCGATCAGTGGTCATAGCATTATAGACATCCACAACAGCCAATATCTTAGCTGAAGGTGAAAGATCATCTCCTGCTGTTCCATCTGGGTATCCATAGCCATCCAGTCTTTCGTGATGATGACGGACTCCATTACGGCTGTCCAAAGGAATCTCAATGGACTCCAAGATCTTTGTCCCAATCACAGGATGTTTTTTGATAACCGCAAATTCTTCCTCGCTCAACCTATCTGGCTTTAATAATACCTTATCATTTATACCAATCTTTCCTATGTCATGGAGCAGTCCAGCAATTCTGATCGCTTCTATCAATTCAGAGGCAAGGCCAATCCTTTCAGCTACCTTGACGGCGTACTCGGATACCTTCTGGCAATGCTCCCAGGTGTAAGGATCCCGGGTACCGATGGCTCTGGCCAGGGAGAGGACTGTTCCTAAAAACTTTTCTCTCATCTCTTCACGGAGTTTTATGCTCTTTATACTTAGGGCAATCTCTGTTCCCAGATTGGTCAAGATATCAATCTCCTCAGGATTATAAAGTTTATCAAAAGTCTTCTTTCCTAAAGCCAGTATTCCTAAGAGCTTATCTCCATAAATAATGGGTATACACAATTCTGCCTTTAGATTATTAAAATCTTCCCTCAATTCTGAATCCGGATTTGGGTTCTCTATCGTCTCTTGACGCGGTATCCCTCGCTTAGAATGCCTCAGATATCTAACCAAGTTAGTGTCCCCTGTGAGAAGGATAGTTTTCCATTCCAAGGGATTTAATCCTACAGAAACACTGACCCTATATTCGTGGTTATTATCTCTCCGCAAGAGTATCATCCCCTGATTGATAGAAAGTATCTCTTTTAAAGTCTTAAGGGTGGTAAAGAGCAATTCCTGGCAATCAACAAAGGTACTGAGCCTCTGACTGAGATTGACTAAGGCCAACCTTCTTTTATATTCCTCTTTAAAGAAGGTACGATCAACCAACCCCTGAATCCTCTCACGGAAGGGCTGGAATATAACAGAGATGATAAAAGCGGATGTAATACCTGAAAAGAGATTTCTCTGATACCCAACCACTATGCGAAAGACTTTCTCAAACATTATCAGAGAGAAGAAAAAGATACCGGCTAATGTCCCAGTTATCAGAAAATAAGAAAGACCCCTTCTGATGATGACGTTGGTATCCATCAGATGGTATTTGACAATGGCATAGACCACAAAGAGATTGTAGCCTAAGACCCCAACGGGTGCCAAGGGATATACCTTGATCCCAAGGACTAAAAGGATATTGGTGATACTACTCAATAAGGCGATACTCATCCCTATAAAAAGGTACTTCAGCCGGTTCTTCTCTATGGCGGAACTGGTGTTTTTATACCTTGCCCAAAGGAGATAGATACCATAAGAGATCAGAAGGATAAAGAATGCATTGAAGTAGTTAGCCCCTGGCCCTGCTACTGGGTAGTAGAATCCAAAGAAATGTTCCACATCATGGGCGATGAGTCCGAACAACCTATCGAGGATTAAGAATATAAAACTAAGGAGATAGGCGACTGAAGAGAGTCGCCGGTGGAATCTTCTGTGATTTTCGGTTATAGCCAAGACAAAGTGGTAGAAGGTTGAGGGGATAAAGACTGCGCCAAGATGAACAACTCCTATGGAAGCTATAGCGAAGGATTTGTCCAGGGTAAGGGATTGAATAAAGGCTCCAGCCCCCCAGACAGCTACAGATAGACCATAACAACAGAAGATTCTGTTTGCCTCTCTCTTAAAATCTCTGGTGAGGACAAAGATGGCGATGAATAGATTGGAAAGGGCAGCGAGTGCCAATATGCTCGAATATAGAGTTATGGTAAATTCCTATCTCCTTCTATCCCATCTCTTCAAAGTATATCGTATATCTTCATCGACCTGACAGAAATCGAAACAACTGACAACTAAGACATTGTAATTTAAGGAATTAGAATGAATGAAGACAGACAATTCTCTTAAAAGAAGTAAACCTTGATTAAAATCTGTGTCTTAGAGGTATCCTTTTGATACCCAACATCATTTATCTTGGTCTGGCCATTGCTTGTAAGGTGTGCGAGGCCAAACTCCCAGCTATCCCTCTTATAGCCAATCCCACCACTTATCCCTAATCTCTCCACCTCGACCATCCCATTAGCTAAGTCGATCTTAGAGTTGGACAAAGGGGACTGAACAGAGAAGCTGCCTAACATCAAACGCCACTCTTCACTTGGCCGAATCTCAAGGCCAAGCGACCATTGATCTACCCCTTTCCAGCCAGGGTTTCTCTCACCAGGACTCTTTAGAATGCTGCCCTCGGTCTCAAAACTGTAATCCTCTCGCCAACTATCCCAGCCTACCTTCGACCAGTCAAGACCAATGGTCGTCTTAGGGATATATCTCATAGCCAGACCAATCCCATAGCTCGGCGGAAGATAGATTCTCTTAGTGTAACTTGAGCTTTCATCAGCAGAACAGTCTGAGGCAGTGCATTTTGCGCTGGCATCTCCTTTCAGGCTGATGCTTCCCCCACTCCGATAGACCCAACCCAATGAGAGTAGTTGCTGGGGCTGACAAAGACCTCCCAAGGCTACCTCAAATCCAGTACCCTTACTATGGTTCAGACAATATTGAAAGGTATATGACCTCGTCCCCTTGTATTTCTTATCTGCTAAGAATTCATACTCCCCATGGAGTAGATTCAGGCTTATTCCGGCGTATATTATCGGCGCAATATGTACTGAAAAAGCAAGACTACCATTATAAATCTGCATCCTTCTTTTTAATGATGCCTCTAAATCTGGAGTTCCCTCATCTCTCCAATCCAGATATTCGCCCAGCCGAGGAAAGATACCAAAACCTAAAGCCAGTCCCTTTGTTGGGAGGATAAATCCAATCGAGGGAAGAAGATGACTTTGAGAGAAGGCCTCCTCTTGACTGAATCTCTCTTTCTCTCCCTCAATACGATGGCTGAAGATACCCGTTCCATTGGCCAAGGAGTCCCCGTCTTTGATCTTCAAAGAAAGATACTCTCCTTCTACCGCCAGCTCCTGATCCAAAGACTGGAAGAGACCGGCTGGATTCCAGTAGAGGGCACTCCAATCATCGCTGATCCCAATAAAAGCCCCGCTTAAGGAGTTTGCCCTTCCTCCAGGCTGTAAGAGCTCATAAGCTAAGGTAGATTGGGAAAGAAATAAAAAAAGAAATGGGGAAAAAAACAATATTCTCAGAGACAAGAGAAGTCTGCCCTTTCTATCTAAAGAGAATGTGGGAATTTTCTCTATTTCTTCCAGATTTTATCATAAAAATAGCCTTATGTCAAGCATTA
>DNCN01000002.1 GCA_003485015.1 bacterium | reverse complement strand
TCCCTCTGGAGGCAACGAGAGATTGCTACCTACACCTATTCAAAGAGTGACTATAGAGATGCTGAATTGATAAATCAATTGGGAACATCCACCAACTTCACCTCGACTCAGCTCCCTAAGGACCCTATCTGGATAGAACTTGAGGTCCTTGCCTCAGAATACCAAGATGTTAGCGCGCTAAGTGCCGCTGAGAAGAACAGAATCCGCTCTCTCTTAGAGCTTGTCCTTCCCGAATACCTTGGGGTATTCAAAGACCCCGCAACCAAGACCTCCCTAAGACTACTCATCCTCCTTGGCTCAGAGGGTAAGGGAAGAGTCATTCTAGATTTAGACTCTCTTATCCTCAGGCCCAAAGAGTCATCTAATGGAGAGAGGGTTATGAAGAAGAAGGTCTCTTCAGTCTATCCTTTCCTCTTTGGAGAGAAGGAATCATTTGGGGTTGAAAGGTTTAGGCCATCCATCCTCGAGAGACTCTCCTTCTGTGCCAGCCGGCTCTCACTCTACCTTGAGCAAGAGGAGCATCTAAAGGAGAGACTCCTCGATCTCTATTACCAACTCCCATACCATGAGTATCTCGACTCCATTCCTGGGACAAGCCCCTCCAGCATGCCACTGTCCTTGCCTTTGTGGGCGATCCAATTCAGTATGAGAGAGGAAGGTGTCTTCAGAAACTTGCGGGTATAGAACCCAGAGACAATGAATCAGGAGACTTCAAGGGTAAGAGATCCATTGCCAATCGAGGTAGGGACAGGTTGAGAAAGATCACTTGTCAGGTTGCTCTCTCTTTGATTCTTCACAATAGGGAGTTTCAATTACGCTATCTCTACCTGAGAAATAGACCTGTTAACCCTTTGAAATTTCATCAGGCCCTTGTTGCCTGTGGAGATAAATATCTAAGGATCTTCCATTGCCTCTGTACCCAGAGAAAGAAGTATACACCAAAGCTTGCCCTCTCTGATATTGAACTTCCTCTGGTTATGAGAAGATTCTCTCCATTTGATCTCATCCCCCAGTGGGTAAGAAAGGAGGTTGTTCTGGGTCTCTCCTCTCTTTAATCGTCCAATATTCTTCCTGAAGATCTCTAAGAGAGCCCGAAGTTTATATATGGGTAGAACCCGCTTGAAAACTGGGCACTTAGCTTTAGGCTTAAACTCGGATGAAGAAAAGAGGGGAGAACCCGGATTCCATACTAATTTGAGGTGCCTAAGCAGATACTTCCTTTAGAGATCTGAGGATATGTGTATAACTCTTTATATAACAAAATGTTATAATTTTGGGTTGTACTCAAACGCCCTTATTGTCTCTAATTGATTTTGGACCTTTGGATTAAAGTTATATCCAAATCTATTTAAATGACTTACAATTGCTTAAAAAACTGCTTGACAAGTTGCTTATAGAAAGTTTCAAGCATAGATTAACCTTTTGGATCTTCTTCAGAAATAGGTGGAAGATGACTCTTTGTAGGAGAGGAGCAGGTCTTTTAAGCCTCTATAATTAGGATAAGCTAAACATATGCCTTTATTCATCGGTTTATTCCGCTATACCTTGAATTATTTAACATATTTCCCAAAACGATCTTCTAGTTCCTTAACTTGATACTCCTCCTCTTCTTCGGAAAGCAATTGAGAGATTCTCTTATAAGTATCTTCCATTCTGTCTCTAACCGCTTGTAATTCCTTTGACTTTCCTTGCTTCTCATAGATCTTTAAGAGTTCCTCAAGAGCTTCAAGGGAATAAGCCCTAAGATCTTCATCCGGACCATGAGAGTACACTTCGCTGTATTGATCAATCACTTCTTTATATATTTTGACTGCATTTTCAATATTGTCTAGCTCTATATTCTTTTCGCCGAGGGTGAGCAACAGGTCTGCCGAAAGGGCTCTATTCTTCGTATTAGCAATTATCTTTCTAATCTCTTTACCCCAAACCTCTAAAGGTGCATTTTTATTTTCGAGAGAGGTTTTTATGGCATCAGCGGCAATTTCTTCATAATTTGGACAGAATTCCCAGCAAGGCATTACAACCCCATCGAACTTTTTGATGAGTGTATGAGCTAGTTGAATAGCTGTATCGTAATCTGGTGTTTTTATGCCACCAAACCAGAAATCGTCATAATTTGGACTATGACCTTCCCAATCAGCAAACTTATTTGTCAAAACACATATTTGATAACGCAATCCTTCAGCGCCTGCTGGCCCCCCATAACGACCCTCACCCTCTACCGGACCACCAAAGTAATCATCGTGGTATAGTTCAACCATCTTTTTAAAACAATCCATAGCCAAAGAAACATTCTTCTCTTTCAGGTATATCCTTCCCAACATATCCAATGCACCTGGACCTACCTTAAAATTTTCACTCCAATCCCATAGACGTATCTTCTCTTCTGAGTGGAACTTTAAAAGGCCAATTAATAGTAACTTAGCTTCATCGCACCGACCCTGTAAGTACAGTTCTCTTACTTCGTTATATCGACCTTGAGCAGAGGGAAAGCTTTTTATCTTATCTTTTATACCCTCAATAAATAGTGTCACTAAACAATTGAGTTTAAACTCGTCTTGGCTCTCTTTTTGGAGGCTGTTTATTATCTTGCCGTATCTTGGATCTTTTTCTAAGGGAGCCATAGCCTCTTCCTTTTCGATCTGCCTTAGGCAATTACGAATCAGATAATCCTGATAATAAGGAGGGATTACATCCTCGTCAGCATCAATTAGTTCAATTACAGCCAGACTTAGCCTATGCATTTTAATCAAGGCAATGATCTTTTGGAATTTGAGAAAGTTCTTTATATTCCTATCGATATCATATTTTAATGATTCCTCTATAAGCGATAAAGCCTCTATGTATCTTCCAGTTCTAATCCAAAGGAACGATATTCTTGAAAGTATTCTATGATATCCTTCTCTTGTTGATGCGTATTTCAAAGACTTAATAAGGTTTTCCTCTATACATTCTGCTTCATTTCCCATACATTCTCTCTTCATAGCGGCTTCTTCCCAATTTAGAGGTTTTCCTAATCTAAGTCTATTTTTACCGTCATCAATGAATGGATATAAAGAAAAATCGTCTGCAGGAGCCTTAACCTCCATCTTTATTTCAATTTCTTCTGAAGGCAATAGCTTATCTATCTTAAGCTTCTCTTTAGCATAATATCTTTTTCCGTCAATTCCCTCAAGATAGAAATCTAAAGAGAGTTTTTCAATAGTTGAAGAGGTGTTATTTTTAATCTTCTTTATTGGGATGGTGAATATCGCCATTGTTCTACCTTCAGAATCTATCTCCAATTTATCTTTAGTCCAGTCAAACCATTGTAAAATAGGAATACCATGTTCTACCCCATCATAAGGAAATGACCAAGAGCTCGATCCCCCTAAATCTTCGATATTCCCTCCTGTAAAAGGGTGGAATGGAGGTAGGTTTAACGATTCAAAGAATGGGATACTTATGGGCTTTGGTTTAATAAAATCTTCTAAAGATCTCTTATTATAAAGTATATACCTTTCTTCATAGTTACTGTAATTACCTTTTAAAACTGCAGAAATCTCATAGATGATGTTTTTATCAGTTGCTACCAGGGTCTTTCCATCTATTGTTCCAAGGACTGATACTGTCTTTCCACATAATTCGCTGGGAATCTCTATTCTATTCCCTTTTAGCCAATCATCTGAGACCTTAAGTTTTGGGAATGGTACGCTTACATATTTAGCAAGTTCAGTATATCCTTCTTGGGGTGATTGGGGATTACTTCTACTTTCACAACAAGAGCAAGAGTAAAGAGGTGTAGCATAGAAAAGCAAATAGACCATTAATATCATAGCATATTTTACATTCTTTTTATTCCAGTCCATTTTCTTACTCCTTACTTTACTTACTTTACCCACTATGGATGTAGATAAAAGACAATAAGATAGAAGATTTTAGGGCCTCTTTCTTGTTATGTGGGTGCATAGAGACATTAAAATCTGGTCTTCATTTCAATTTGACACTTGGGCATTCAAATTAGTCGAACTTAGCCAAGATCACTGTGATATTGTCCCTTCCTCCTTTCATATTTGCAAGGTCGACCAACGATTCGCAGGCCCTTTGTGGCTCTTTGTTGCTTTTAAGAACCTCAGAGAGTATCTCTTGGTCATCCAACATCTCTGTTAGACCATCTGTGCAAAGGAGAAGGCAGTCGCCCTTTTCCCAGGTGAGTGCCTGAATATCAGGCCTTACTACATGACTTTCTCCTCCCAAGACTTGACTGAGGAAGGGTTTTAGGTAGTGCTCCCTTGCCTCTTCCTTGGTTAGCATCCCAGTCTTTACCATCTCCATTACCACTGAATGGTCTTCGGTCAACTGCCTGATGGATCTCTCCTTGATGAAGTAGGCTCGGCTGTCACCCACATGGGCGATATAAAATTCATTCTGGAAGCATAGGGCTAAAACGATAGTTGTTCCCATCCCCCATAGGTCCATCTCTTCCCTTCCCCTCATCCTGATCGCTCTATTTGCCTTGGATAGGGTATCGAGGAGCAGATTATAAATCTCCTCTTTATTAGTAGGAAGAGGCATTTTATCCCTTATGGATTCAGATACGATTTCTATGGCCATACAGCTAGCCTCTCCCCCTCCCAGACATCCGCCCATACCATCTGCTACAATGAACAGGCCGAGTCTCTCGTCGACAAATAGACCATCCTCGTTATGCTCCCGTTCTTTTCCTGTATCGGTCTTGTATCCGATCTTCATTCCTTTTCACTTGACTTCAATACTTTACTTTAGCAAGATAGAGACCGCAGGCTGGGGCAGGTGGTGGTGTTAAGGCTCTATCCCTTGCTTCAAGGATCTGCTTTACCTTTACAGGGTCGAGCCTACCCAAACCCACCTCTATCAAGGAAGCGACTATCGTCCTTACCATCCCAGGAAGGAAGGAGTCTCCTTCGATCTGGATCCGGATGAAATCTTTGTGTTCATAAATACTGATCTTATCGATTTTCCGAATGGGGTTCTTTCCACCTCCAGCTGAAGAGGTAAAGGAGGTAAAATCGTGCTGGCCGATGAATACGCCGATAGCCTTCTTCATCTTCTTTAGGTTCAATCTCTCTTCTACCCAGTGGGCATAGTTGCGGTAGATGGGCGCGGGGTATTCCAGATTAAGGATTACATATTCATAGATCCTCTTTTTGGCTGAAAAACGGGCATGGAAGTTACCATCAACCTCCTCAGCGGCATAGACGACAATGTCCTGGGGTAAGTGGGCATTGAGGGCCTTGGGATAAGAGGAAACAGGCAATAAGGATGAGGTTTTGAAGTTTACCACCTGAGAGAGGGCGTGAGCGCCGGCATCTGTGCGGCTCGCAGCAATGAGCTGAACCTCTTCGCCGGTGAGCTTCAGGATGGCTTCTTTTAAGGTGCCGGAGGCTGTGGGTAAGTCTCGTTGGATCTGCCAGCCGTGGTAGTTGGTTCCATCATAACTCAAGGTGAGTTTAATATTGGTCGGCATTCTCTATGATCTCTAAGAGGTGTCGGGGATATTGGGCATCGCCTGAACCAAGCTCTTCAAATATTAGGCAACTTCTCTTGATGTGGTCTTTGGCTTTTTCCCTATCTTTCTCTTCAAGGTAGAGATTGCCCAGCTGATGTAATGTGCGAGCTAATCCCAGCCTATCACCGATCTCCTCCCTTATCTTAAGGCTTTCTTCAAAGAGAGGGAATGCCTCTTTAGGGTTACCTATTTCTAAGTAGATACTTCCCATATTGTGGATAATAGTGGCTTCAGCTCGCCGATTTCCAGACCCCCTTGAGAGCGAAAGGGCTTCATTGAGTCTCAAAAGGGCCCCTTGGTAGTCCTTCTGGTAGAAGTAGACCCGGCCGATCTCATTCAGGGTTTCGGCCAAGGCCACCTTATCCCCAAGGGAGCGGGTTATCTTTAGGCTCTCCTCAAGAAACCTTGAGGCTTGTGAATAATCTTCTTTAACAAGATGGAGGACTCCTATCTGATGGAGACTTTCGGCTATCCCCCCTTCATCTTCGATCTTCTTCCTTAAGCTCAGACTCTCTTCGAAGAAGTTCTGGGCCTTCTCATAATCTCCCTTACAGAGGTAAACCCCGCCAATCTGATTCTGAGCCAGGGCCTTCTTCTCCGGATCAGTAGAATACCTGAAGGCTTCTTCATACTCAGTTATAGCCTCATCGAATCTTCCCCACAGTTGGAGGACCTTTCCTAAAAGGAGACGGAGTTCTGGATTCTTGCGAAAATCAGTCTCTATTGAGTGCGTAATCATCTTATAGAGGAGTTCCGCTTGGCCTTTTCTAATCAGCTTATCACCGATTTCGGTTAGGATCTTAACCTCCTGGTGACTCTCGCCAGCTTCAGAATAATGGTGGTAGGCTTCTAAGCCATTCTTTAAATCTGGGTCAAGGCTCTGGTAGTATCTTGCAGCAGTAATATGAGACCTTCTCTTCTCCCGGCATCTTTCATAGGCAAATTGACGGATGAGGGGCTGCATTATTATCCGATCGTCCTCTGTCCTCTTTAACTGGAGTTTTTCAACAAGCCCCACGAAGATCTTCTCCCAATCTCCCTCAGGATACAAGAAAGATAAAACCTTGGGTGGGACTGGCTCTCTAAAGACGGAGAATCTGGTGAGCATCTGGATCTCATCCTCGGCAAGCGTAGCAAATACCCGATCGATAAACTCTCTATTGATCACTTCTTTAGCATAACTAGGGAGGGCTAAAAGGAGTTCTTCTATCCGGTAGTAGCGGGAGAGCAAGACGAATAGATTGAGGGCCAAAGGGAGCCCGCCGGTCTTTCTGAAGATCTCTCTTAAAATACCCCTATTCTCAGTCTTTAAAAAAGTAGAGAGATAGAGGATGGATTCATCCTCGCTAAGACCAGCTATGCTTATCTCGGTAACGTTGGTTGGCTTGAGAGATCTTATGAGATGAGGAGTCTTGCGGGTGAGAAGGATGAGTCTTGTCTTCTCAGAGAATTTATCGAAGGGGATGATCAGCTCCTCTTGCTCTTTTTCATTAAGATAATGGAAGTCATCAAGGATGAGAAGAAAATTTCCCCGTTCAAGGATAGCAATGAGGTTCTTTATTTTGTGGAACTTGTCAAGGCTTGGCTCCTCGAGGATAAGATCAAAGCCCATCTCACCTTCAGCAACCAAAAAGTCGTTGATCTCTTTTAAAAGAAGGGTAATACCTGGAGTGGATTGGCACTCCCCAAAGAAGATGCGGTAGCTATCTTCCATCTGGCGAGCAAAATATGCACCAAGATAGGTCTTGCCACTTCCAGCCATCCCTTGAACAATGAAGATATGCCGCAAGGCAAACTCCTCTTTGAGTCTTTTAATCTCTTCCTCCTTCCCTACAAACCCTGGTGTCGATGGAATGGTAGAGTGCCTCTTCGTCTCCTTCTTAATGTAGGTATAGCCGAGTTGATCAAAGACTATCTCGTTCTTTAGATCTCCATTGGACATAGATACAGAATACCATAAATCCCCTCCAAAAGACAACAAATTTCTAACCCTTCAGAAAATTACAGAAAATTATAACAAGAGCTGTGCATTTTTAAGTAAACCTGATTTCAGGCAAAACGGAACCGCCTGCCTGTGCCCTAGGCAGACAGGTCTGCCTATATTAGACCCGGGATGAG
>DNCN01000088.1 GCA_003485015.1 bacterium | reverse complement strand
AGTCAATAGACTCAACAACGTCCCTTAATTCCTTCTTTCCTTTCTCGTCTGGAGCTGTTGATCATTGACGAGTTGGGCTTCATCCCTATGGATAGAAAGAAGGCCAATCTCTTCTTTCAGCTCATTAGTCTCTAGGAGAGAGGTTCTGTTATCTTAACCACCAATAAGTCCTTTGATGGGTGGGGGGAGGTCTTTGAAGATGAGGTCATTGCCTCAGCCATATTAGACCGCCTCCTCCACTACGCTCATATCATCTCTATCAATGGGCCGAGTTATCGAATAAAGGATAAGATGAAAAAGATTAAGCTTGATAAAGGGTGAAATTTATGCCATAATTACCCCGAGGGGGGTGGGTCAATTTTAATCTGGAATCTACAGTAACAAGGATTGACCGCATCGAGAGACATCTTGCCTTGTCTGTATTAGCCCATACCTTACCTCTATACTGCGAGTAAATTGGGTAGCCTTTCAAAGGGCCTGGGTAATATCTTAAGTATCTCTCTAAAAGGCTGTCAAACAAAGACTTAAAACCTTTGGAGACCTTCTAAGGAGAGTCAAGGCCTTCATCTTTCAAAAGAACCAGAAAGTATCTTCCTATGATACAACGCTTCCAGCCTTGATTTTTCAGGAGTTATAGCCTATTTTAGGCTATTTTTTAACAAAGTCGTGCTAGGATCATATTTCGATATTATTCATACCTCAAGGCCTCGACGGGGTCGAGTCTTCCCGCCCGCAGGGCGGGGTAGAGCCCAGAGAGGATGCCTACGGCTACCGAGACCAAGAGCCCCAGGATAATAAAATAGGTTGAAAGTAGATGGGGTTTTTGACTGAGTATCTGGATGAGGATGGTCACCCCGATCCCGAGTCCGCATCCCACCACTCCACCAATGACACTTATCACCACCGCCTCGGTTAAAAACTGGAGAAAGATATCTCTATTACGTGCACCCAGGGATTTGCGGACCCCGATCTCACGGGTGCGTTCAACGACTGAAGAGACCATAATATTCATAATCCCGATACCCCCGACCAGAAGGGAGATAGTTGCCGAGATGGCGGCTATCCAGCCGACAGTGCCCAGAATAGCATTGGTCATCTCAATATGCTCCTGCATGGTCTCTGAATCGTAAGTAAACTTGTACTTATGGCGCCGTTTTAGAATCTGTTTGATCTCTTCGGCCGCTCCTTTCGCCACATCGCTTGAGGCGGCCTCGGCCATAACCGTCCAGACCTCTTTGCTATTGGCCTCTTTCTGGAAGACGGAGATGGGGATGATGATCCTCCGATTGTGCTCCATACCATGGCCAGTAACTTTGGCCAAAAGAGGGGTATCCTTTCGCTCAAGGACACCAATGATGGTGTAATTGCCTGGCTTTCCCCCCTTTCCTAGAATATAATAAATCCTTTTTCCTATTGGACTATCTCCTTTCTTAAAGAGCCTCTCGATAATCTCTGTCCCAACCACACAGACCCTGCGCCTGCCATCAATGTCCCCCTGGTGCAGAAAGCGTCCAGAGGTAACGTCTTCGTTTCCGATCTCTTTATAGGCGGGTGTGGTAGCCACCAAATGAGCTCGGCAGTGCCTTCCCTGGTAGCGGACCCACGTTGCCCATCCCTCATTCACTGGGGCGATCCTGGTAATTCCCTGGCAGTCTCTCTTGATTGCCTCTAAATCATCGAGGGTGATGGCCTGACCACTTCGCTCAAACCTGTCTGGATCTTCCTCCTGCCAGCTCCGCCAGACAAAGATCGTCTTTATTCCAAGGGCTTTGAGTTCATCTAAGACCGCATCCCGGCCGCTCATGCCGATGGCACCCACGATGACCACGGCCCCGACACCAATAATGACCCCCAACAGGGATAGGATCGTCCTCAGCTTATTGGCCCTCATATTAGAGAGGGCAATTCGGACGTTGATGAAGAGATTCATAAGATCCTTCCATCCCTCAAGTAGACTATCCGATCGGCCAGCTCTGCCTTGCTCTGATCATGGGTAACTAAGATGATGGTCTTGCCTTGTTGGCGCATATCTTTAAAGATGCGCATGATCTCTTCACCAGTCTTTGTGTCCAGATTTCCGGTCGGCTCATCGGCTAAGATAATGCTGGGATTATTGACTAAGGCCCGGGCAATGGCCACCCGTTGCTGCTCACCGCCAGAGAGCTTGTTTGGATGATGGTTCATTCGATCGGCCAGACCCACAGAAGTCAGGATCTCACCGGAGAGTTCCCGTTGCCTTTTACTCGTGCAGCCAGCATAGACTAAGGGGAGGGCCACATTCTCTAAGGCATCCATTCTGGGAAGGAGATTGAATGCCTGAAAGATGAATCCCACCTTTTTATTGCGCACCTTAGCCAGTTCGTCAGAGGAGAGGCGGCTGATATCGAGTCCCTCTAAGATATACTGGCCGGATGTTGGCCGGGTGAGACAGCCAATGATATTCATCAGCGTGGACTTGCCCGAGCCAGAAGGCCCCATAATGGAAAGGAATTCGCCCTCCTCTACCTCTAAGGAGATCTCCTGAAGGGCCTCCACGCTCTTCTCCCCCATGGGATAGACCTTGCTGATTTTATCAAATTGGATAACCATTGGATTTCATAAATTAGTGTTTATCCGTGTTCATTCGTGGCTAATTTTAGTCGGCCTTCCTAACCCGCTCTCCATCCTTTAGTTTAAGCCCAGCCGGGACAATGACCTCATCCCCTTCCTCAAGGCCAGAGATGACCTCTATCTCTTCAAGACTTGATATCCCGGTCGTTATCTCCCTCTTTTGAGCTATACCTTGCGAATAGAAGAAGACAAATCTCTTATCCCCTTCCTCGACCAATGTCTCTAAGGGTAGAATGAGGATATCGGTCTTTTTGTCGGTGATAATCCTGACATCGACCTGGTTGCCAATCTTGAGCCTATCTGATGGACCCAAACTTAAGACGGTCCTAATCACGGTCGTCCTCTCCTTGATCTTGGCTTGAGGAGCAATCTCTACGACCTTTCCTTTGAATTCATGGCCAGGCATACCCTCACTGGTAATGATGGCCGGCTGGCCTATTTCTATCTGCGGGGCATCCACCTCGTCGATCTCTACCTCTACCTCCAAATTGGTTAGATCTGCTACGACAAAGAGTACCTGGCCGGGCTGAACCGATTGACCATCCTTCACCTCTCTCTTCACCACTACACCAGATTGAGGGGAGATGGCTTTTAGCTTTGAGAGCTGAAGCTCGGCCAGACTATACCCCTCTTCAGCCAGGCTCACCTGGATACAGGCCCGGTTGTATCTTGTCTGATCGGCCTCAAGTTTAAGCCTTGAGGCTGCCCCAGCCTCATAGAGTTCTTTTGTTCTATCCAGTTCGCGCTGGGCATCCACATGTTCAATCCTTGCCTCTTCCATTCTGTTCTCGGCCAGGGTAAGATTGGACTTGGCCTCCCTCAGGTCGAATCTGACAAGCCTACTCCCCCTCTTAACCTGGTCCCCTTCGTTGACCAATACCCTCTCAATCAATCCAGATGTTTCAGCAAAGATGGTCGATTCCAGAGAAGACTTTAGCCGGCCTACTTCCTCAATCCATGCCTCAAGCTGACCTCTTTTGATCACTACGGTCTTGACAGCCGGGATTCCTTGCTCCTTGCCTGGCCAAACCTTATATCCCACTAAGGCGGCTACAGTCAGTATCAAAAGGATAAAAACAAGTCTCTTCATCATCGGCTCCCTTCAGGTTTTGAACCTTGAATCGTGAACATAGCAATCATCATAATAATCCATCTCTTCACCTTGTTTCCCCCATGGCCCACTCGAGCTCTGCTCTGGCTATCTCATAATCTATGAGAGCCTCAATATGCTTAGTCCTAGCCTGACTTAAAACAACCTGATAGTTATTGACCTCATTGGAGGTAATTGCCCCCATCTTAAACTGGAGCCTGGCAATCCTTGAGTTCTCTTCGGCCAGGTCTACATTCTTGCCTGTCTTCTCAATCCGTCTCCTGCTTAAGATTAATTTGGAGCAGGCATTCCTTATCTCCTTTACAATCTCCTTCTCCTTCTTCAAAAGCGCATACTCGGCTATCTTCAGATTAGACTCAGCCTCCTTAATCTTGTTCTTAGTCAGATGACCATCAAAGATGGAATAACTTAAACTCAATCCCACCTCCCAACTGCTCTCCTTAAGATCTTTCCAGGCATCCTTATAATTCTTGTTACTACCAGCCCAATTATAACTGGCCCTTAGAGCAAGATGGGGATATCTACCGCTTCTGGCCACCATCAAGGCCCCTTCACCGGCCTGTAACTCCTTCCTTAATTTGAGGAGTTCAACCCTCCTCTTCAGGCCGTTGTTGATGGCCTCATCTATATCTATCCTTGGCGAAGCAGAGGAACTTGGCTCATCAATGGGCACAATTCCTGCTTCAAATTCTATTTCAAGGAGGGCCTTCAGTTCATCTTCGAGCTCACGCCTTCTGTTTTGGGTCTGGATCAGATTATCCTCCTCGTTGACTAAGTTTACCCTTGCCTGTTCTACTTCTATAGGAGCAATCGTCCCTTGAGAGAGCCGCAAACCGGCCAATTCCAGAATCTGGCGGTGATGATCCACCGTCTCGCCGCTAAGCCTTACCAACAGATCTGCCCGGGCAAGTTCCCAGTAGGCCTTCTTTACCTGGAGGATGAGGTTGTTCTTTACAACTTCATAACCTTTGCGCCTGGCCTCAAATTCTGCCCTGACCCCTTTGGAGCTTCCCCTGAGCCTGCCACCCGTGTATATATTTTGGGTAAGTCTAAGGGAGAGGGTATTACTCCACTGGAAAGATAGAGGTGGCTTGATTTCATAGGTTTGTCCAAGGAATTCAAAGGTTTGGGATTCGCCTGGCAGATTGAGGATCTCGTTACATCCAGAGCCAAGACCTAAGGTAAGATTGGGATACCATTCTGATTTAACCTTTCCCACTTTTGCCTCTCCAATGGTAATCGTCTCTTGAGCCTGTTTTATGTTCAGGTTATTCTCAAGGGCTATCTCGATTGCCTTATCAAGAGAGAGGTTCATCGTCTCCTCTGCCCAGCCTCTTTGAAGAGAGAATACTATTAAAAGGATAATTACAACCTGTCCGGTCTTTTCATTCATTTCGCTATCCCTTCTAATAACGCCCGGGCAAATGTCCTCCAGGTCTTCTCGTAGTCTATCTTGTTTGTCCAGTATTGTTCTTTAAGGCCATCGACCAGGGCAATGATACCATTGGCCAGGCTTTCACTATCAAGAGGCTTCATTCCACCCCTTTGTATGGCACAATCGAGGGCCCCTTTTATCATTCTTTGCCACTCTCTGTAAAGGTTAGCGATCCTCCCTTTAATGGCTTTATCTCGATACGCCTCAGCACTAAACTCTGCATAGAAGGCAGAGAAAGACTTATCTTCAAGACACCTCTTGAGGTATAAGGACCCGGCCTCTATCAACAACTCTGGACCAGGTTTATACTTCTTTAATATCTCTTCCCAGAAAATCTTATCTTCTCGAAGATACTCTTCGATGACCGCCATGAAGATCTCTTTCTTCCCTTTGAAATACCAGTAGATACCACCCTTGGTCAATTTAGATTCCTTAACAATATCGTTCACTGTCGTCTCGTGATACCCTTTCTTTGAGAAACACCGTAGGGCAGCATCGAGAATCTCTCTTCTTCTCGTCTTTTCAGACTTCTTTTGGGCCACATCCACCTCCAGTTTTATACCGACCAGTCAGTATATACTTTAGCAAAAAATTGAAGGATTGTCAATAGAAAATTTGTAATAGTTCGCCTGATGACCCCACATGGTAACCACCCTCCCTTTCTAATTCGTTTTTAAAGAGGTTATGCAAAGGGCTTCCAAGAAGGTGGCGGTAGATTTAGAATACGAGGATTGATTGGAGAAGAAGTAAGGTCTGGATAGAAGTAGTTGCTGGTATTGAGGCTAAAGATTTAGAACATAGAGACCTCTTCTAAGGGAGAAGATTGAGGTATGTGTGATCTTGGATTAAGTTGCCAAGAAGAAGGGAAGGAAGAGAAGGTAAATGGTTAGAAGGGAGGTTTCTTCCTCTAAAATGAGGGCAATTAAAACATTATTCTTATAACTGCAGGATCTTTAAAGATCTTTTTTAATAGAAGCTCTCTTAATGGCCTATCTTTAAAACTTGGCTATCAATGAGTAGTAGAAGGTATCACCCAGCGTTCCATAGGGTTCATAGGCAAAGTCAAGGCCAAGGTTCATCCACCTTAGGCCAATACCACCACAGATGCCTCTTCCTTCATCCTTTGGTCCAGTGCGATAGCCTACTCTAATAGCTACTTGTCCAAAATTCAGTATTCTATACCAGTGTTAAAGTAAGGACTACTATCGGCTGATACTCATAGGTAAAGATTGTGTAGCAGTTTGGGGTGGGCTGCTCGAGTTTTGGACTTGAACCGTAAAGTTGAAGTCACCAGCAGTAGTTGGTGTACCTGAGATTACACCATCTGCTGATAAAGCTAATCCATTTGGTAGATTACCTAAGGCAAGACTCCAGGTATAAGGAGGGATACCTCCACTAGCAGATAAAGTAGCCTTATAAGACTTCCCCACTTAACCAGCGGGTAAAGAGGGTGTGGTAATAGCTAATTGGACCTCTTTTTGGTAAAGTTAAGTATCCATAATCCTGATCCCCCATCTGCAACATAGGTATAGTTACCCAGAACATAAACACCAGATGCATAACCTGGTGTATCATAATAACCTATTTCTTTTGGAGAACGTGGATTAGAGACATCGATTATCCTAAGACCAG
>DNCN01000041.1 GCA_003485015.1 bacterium | reverse complement strand
CTTCTGCTGGTTTCTCTTTCCACTCTTCGCCTACTTGAAGGACTCTCATCACTAACCGTTTCTTTTTAAACTTCTGACCGTCTAACCAGACTTCATCGAAGTATGGCTTTTTAGTCCCTTGATAGCTCATACCGAAGTCATAAAGATTAAAGACACCAGGCCAATCTTTAGTCGCCCCAACCTCGCCCTTAGGGATAACCCTCTTGACCATGCCAAGCCAGATGAGAGGTTGTGTAGCTTTCTCTTCTGCCATGATCTTGGCGTTTGTAGGCATATCAGGGTAAAACTTTCGGGGTTGTTCCCACTGAAGTTTTTCGGCTTGTTCTAATGTAGTAACTGGTTCTTTTGTAACCCCTTCAACTTGATACAAGAGAGTCATCCCGATCAGGTATTCGTTCTGTTTGATCCTTAAATCTCCATGCATACTTTTGCCCCGCCAATGATCGGATAAAGAGAAAAAGCCTTTAGGCAATTTCTTTAAGTCCTCATAGCTTGCTTTATTAAGCCAATCTTTGCTTATCTTTTTGAGGTCAATAGATTTCTTTACTTCGGGAAGAGCCGCCTGCTTATGGATCTCTTTATCTTCTCGGTCTTGACTATCAAAAAGGAGAGGAGGAGGCTCTTCCCGGTTAATTTCTTTAAACAAACGAAAAACCTCATCACCAGACCTTCTCTCAAATTTCAAATCGTATAAAGGCATATTAGAAGTAAATAACGATAGATCATTATTCTCATGTGGATAAAGGATATGAATCCGATTCCTGATCTCTTCTGGGAAAGCTCGGTAGATTCTAAACTCTGCTTGTGGTTCTCTCTTGGGTGATAAGAATACAATATCTATATCTCCATCAGTAAAGCCATTATTTACAATTCCACCAGTTAAACTTATTATTGGCTTTGAGATATAGAAGGATTTAGATAACCAGTTTAAGACTTCTTTCAGATAAAGCCTCCTGCCTAGTTTCTTGCCTGAAGGTAAAACTGGTAGATATTGAGTCTTTGGAATATCTTTTATCTTTTTGAAATCTTTTTGCATTTCTCTTCCTTCTGATCCTTCACAAATTTATCCAAGGTCTCACTGGTGCTTGACTTGAGGTTTAACCAAAAGTCCCGCTCTTTTGCAAAGTTATCAAAACTATAATCTGGCTCTTCTTTTAAAAGGTTAGGATTCTTAGCCAGCTTAACTACCGTCATACCAAAAGGCATATCAAGGGTGATATAATCTAAAGCTGGATTCTGCTTTGCCCACATTACAGTCTTATAGACCTCGCCTGTGTATAATCCATCAGCCCTACCTCCTGATATTGTATAAGTTACATCTTCAGGGTTTGTATCGTGAAGTAGTATATAAGACTTTGCGTGGATGAAATTAAGGGCATTTAATAAGTCACCTTGAGAAACACCGAAGGAATGATCCCCATCTATGAAGATAACATCAAAAGGTTCACTTGAGGTCTTCCAGAACTCTTGGGAGGTCATTTTAAGTATACCTTCAAATTGAGGATGAGGATCAACACCAACCTTCTCTTTACAGTTTACCGCTAAGTAAGTTCCACCTGAAGCAACCCCTATCTCAAGGTATCTTTCTGCTTTAAGAATATTGATAAGATAATTAACCGCCTGTTCGGGAATCTTAATATCCATCTACTCACAACCATCCTTTCAGCTCTAAATTAATGAATCATCTAAAGACTCAAGTTTACCCGTATTAGCTAAATCTAAGCTAAACTTTAAAGTTCTTTTCACTCTTTAGTTCCTCGATAATTTTCCAATTTTACTAAGATCATTCACCCACTAGCCAGCCCTTTAGTTCAAGGTTACAATGACAATACCCATTACATCTTGTAGTCCCATCACCCGGATAGACTGTTAAAGTCTCAAGCTGATATGGACTACCCTTTGCCAGTTCGATACAGTCTGGGCACGGTTCAGGTGAGTTTAGAGTCCAGTTAAAATCTCTAGCACCAAGTTCAAACCCTTCTTTAGCGAAGGCAGTATTAGAGACACCCCATAGAGCACCAGCATACATCCCTACTCTTGCGTCTTTATTATCAAAAGCCCTTTTTACTTCGTCTCTATACTCTGCTTCATCTTCAAAAGTTCGTGTAAATAAAAGATTTAAGTCATTTCTAAGGTCTGCCAAGAGGGAGTTTCTCAAGTAATCTTCATTCTTCCTGTAGAGGTCTTTGAGGATGTCTTCAGTCTGTTCCTTTGTTAACCCCTTGCCGATCTCTTTCCGAATGCGCCTGACTGATCTTCTACCAATCTCAAAAGCTTGAGGATAATAATCCTTCTCTAAATCTCTAAACCGATTAAAGAGATAAGATAGAATTTTTTCAACCCTCTGGGCTCTGAGAACTGGGTTCTCCTCGCCAACTAATTTTATGATCTCAACCTTACCCTTCTCGATGACCCCTTTCCTTGCTTCTTCTAAGGTCCTCTTTAACCCCTCTTTCCAGACCTTTAGCATCGCTTTACCGTATCTTGTTTTTAGCTTTTCAATACTCAAAACGTCTAAATCGGTATCAATCCTTTCAATGATTTTTCTTCTTTCTTCTTCGGTCTCTTTCCCCTCAACCGCTTTATACACCTTAGCAGACTCTTCTACGGGGAATTGAGCACCTGTAGGTCTTTCCATATACTCATCGCCCCCCTCTCTTGGGGGCAAGCCTAATTGTTCCCGAACCTCATTAGGGCTAAGCACACCTGAAAGTATAAAAAGCTGTTTGGCTCGTGCTTCAGATAATAAATCTCGCTCTCTTTGCGGTGGTCTAAACTCAAACCAAACTTCTTGAGCAGGATCAAGTTCACTCACAAGCTCAGAATTAATGGCTGAAGCCAGAAGCTCAAGAAGAGGTAAGTATAGCTTAGACCTACCAACCCATTCTTGGGCCTCTGCTGTAGCCCTTGGCATTCGATCGGCAAAACCCATCTCTGCTGGGGTGACACCAAAGTTCCTAAAGATGATCCTTTCTTGAGCATCTCGAAGCTCGGCAAGCATCATCTCTTTTGGACTTCCTTTAACATTAATCCAATCTGCTCTTCCAACGTTCCGAAGAACTTGAACTGAGAAATCTTTTGTTAAACCTCTCTGTGCTCGCAGATCCGCCTGAAGCCGTCTATATGATTCTTCTTCGATCTTTTCGATGACCAGAAAGCCAGGAGGTATCTCATC
>DNCN01000192.1 GCA_003485015.1 bacterium | reverse complement strand
GGATAGAGGAGAGGTACTGCCTGACGCTGCATATTAGAACCCATCAGGGCCCTATTGGCATCATCATGTTCTAAGAAAGGAATGAGTGCAGTAGAGATACTGATCAACTGTTTGGCCGAAACATCAATAAAGTCGACTTCATCCTTAGATACAGAAGGAAAGCTTCCCATCTTCCTCACAGTAATCCGAGGTTCTTTTAAGTTCCCCTCTTCATCAACAGGGGCATCCGCCTGAGCAATGGCATAGGATTGTTCTTCACTGGCTGAAAGATAGACTATTTCATTAGTAACCCTTCCTTTAGTCACTCTTCGATAAGGGGTTTCAATGAATCCATATTTATTCACTCGGGCATATGTAGCCAGAGAAACAATCAGACCAATGTTTGGTCCTTCTGGAGTCTCTATCGGACAGATCCGGCCATAGTGAGTAGGATGAACATCCCGAACCTCAAACCCAGCTCGTTCCTTGGAAAGCCCTCCCTGTCCTAGGGCAGAAAGCCTACGTTTATGCGTCAATTCAGCCAAAGGGTTGGCCTGGTCCATAAACTGGGAAAGTTGATTTGACCCAAAGAATTCGTTTATAGCTGCAGTAACTGGTTTGATGCTAACTATGGATTGAGGGGTCATCGTTTCAGGATCCTGGAGACTCATCCTCTCTTTAACCCCTCGAACTAGGCGGGCAAAGCCTATCCTTAGCTGATTCTGTAACAACTCCCCTACCGAACGAACTCTTCTGTTCCCCAGGTGGTCAATGTCATCGATCTCTCCTTGGCCAAGGCTCAGTTTTATCAGATATCGAATGGCACTAACTATATCCTCTCTGGTCAGAATAGTCACATCTTCAGGGACATTAAGGCCCAATTTCTGATTCAACTTAAATCTTCCCACCATATTCAGGTCATAACGCTGAGGATCGAAGAGGAGCTTCTCAAGAGCCACTCGGGCATTCTCTACGGTCGGTGGTTCACCAGGCCTCAAGAGGTTATACATTCTAATTAGGGCCTCTTCAGTAGATTTAGTATCATCCCGCTCGAGGGTGCTGAATATTGCGGCACTGGAGACCATATCATCGGTATCTATGAGAACAATCTGCTTTACCCTGGATTCCCACAACTTATCGAAGGTATCATCGGTAAGTATTTCACCAAAGGTAAGGATAGTCTCACCATCCAAATCTAAGACAGGCTCTATTACCATCCGATTAATAAATTTTCTTAGGTATGCTTTGTTTGTCAAGCTTACTTCTTTTACGGGGCAAAAGAGTTCCAAAATATCCCTATTTGAACAATACCCTATCGCCCGCAGCATGACCGTTGCAGGAACCTTGCGCTTCCGGGCCAAACGAATATAGATCGCATTGTTGGTATCTACTTCAAGTTCAAGCCAAACGCCATGGTAGGGAATAATCCTTCCTGATACCAGGTGCGTAGCAGGATTATATTCATAAAAGATTCCTGGAGAACGGTGCAGCTGACTAACGATAACCCTTTCAGCGCCGTTAATGATAAATGTCCCCTGGAGGGTCATTAAGGGGATCTCTCGCATAAAGATCTCTTGTTCCCTGACCTCACCCGTCTCACGATAGATCAGGCGGAGTTTGGCATATAGTGGAACAGCATAAGTGGCGTCTCTTTCTCGGCATTCATCCTCATTCCACTTAGGACTACCAAATCGATACTCAACATACTCGAGAACCAATTTTTCATTGACATCAACTATAGGGAACGCTTCCCGAAAGATTTGCTCGAGTCCCTGATTCCTTCGCTTAGCGGGTTCAGTATCCGCCTGGAGGAACCACTCATACGAATCTTTCTGAATGCTTACCAGATTGGGTATAGGGAGAACCTCCCTTATCTGTGCAAAGCTCATCCTTTCAGCAGAAACCACCATTCTCTTCCCCCACTTTTAGACTGGATGTTTCAATTTTTTACTTAATCTCTACGGTTGCCCCCACTGCTTCAAGCTTTTCTCTGATCTTTTCTGCCTCTTCTTTGGAGATACCTTCTTTTACTGGCTTCGGTGCTGATTCAACCAGTTCTTTGGCCTCTTTCAAGCCAAGAGAGGTTAAGGCACGTACTTCCTTGATTACCTGAATCTTCTGGGAGCCAATACCGGATAGGATAACGGTAAATTCTGTCTTTTCCTCTTCTTCCTCTGGGACCTCAGCCACCTGAGCTTGGCCAGAGGGCACTGCCATCACTGGTGCTTGTATCTGGACACCAAAGCGATCTTGAAGTTCTTTGATCAATTCTGACAGCTCCAACACGGTCAAGTTGGAGATGGCCTCAACTAAGGACTCCGTAGTTGTGAGTTTCTTGGTTTTAGCTGTGGCTGTTTCAGATTTGGTAGTATCCTTGGTAGCAGTAGCCATGTCTTACCTCCATTATCTATTCTTCTGCCTTCTGTTCTTGTAATGCCTTAAGAAGATTGATTAAGCCCCCTAGGGGCCCAGAAAGGACATTGACTAAATTAGTAATAGGACCTTTCATGTTGGCCAACAATTGCGAGATTAGCACCTCTTTTGGGGCAAGCCGGGCTAATTCTCTAACCTTCTCCGGTCCAAAGATATGCTTTTTTAAAGCACCAGCTTTGATTTTAAGGGGTGCATACTCTCCAGCAGACTCCACAAAGATCTTGGCTGCAGAGGCTGAGTCTAAGAAGCCCATCCCAATAGCTGTAGGGCCTACCAAGTAAGGCTCGAGTCCCTCAAGTTCTGTGTCCTTGATGGCCCGTCGAGTAAGGCTATTCTTCGCTACTCGATATTCTACCCCAGCCTTGCGGCATTTCGCACGAAGCAGATTCATATCCTGAACAGTAAGTCCCCGGTATTCAGTTAAGACAATAGCCTGGGAATTCAGGAGTCTATCCCTGAGTTGATTAATGACTGCTTCCTTTCGAGCATGGGCCTTTTTCATCTTAACCTCATAACTGTTCTGCTGTTCTCCTAGCCGAAATAAGATCAATCTTTATCCCTGGTCCCATGGTAGTGGAAAGATGAATCCCTCTGACATACTGTCCTTTGGCAGCGACTGGCTTTGCCTTGAGGATCGAGGCAAAGAGGGTAGCAAAGTTCTCTTTAAGCCGACTGATTTCAAAACTTGCCTTCCCTATGGGTGCATGAACTATTCCATAGCTATCTACCCGATACTCAATCTTTCCTCTCTTAAATTCTTTAACCGTCTTCTCTATCTCAAAGGTTACTGTTCCCCCTTTGGGATTGGGCATCAACCCTCGAGGGCCAAGTATCTTGCCCAACCCCCCAACCTCCCGCATGATATCCGGTGTAGCGATAGCAACATCAAAGTCAAAGAATCCTTCTTTGACTTTGGTAATCAGATCCTCACTACCAACTAAGTCACACCCTGCTTCCTTTGCCTCGCGTAGTTTTTCGCCTTTAGCAAAGACAATTATACGCACATCTTTCCCTGTTCCCCAGGGCAGGATTACGGTTGAACGAACCATTTGATCTGCTCGTTTGGGATCCACCCCTAATCTAACGCTCAATTCCACGGTCTCATCAAACTTAGCAGTGGCACACTCCTTGACCAAAGAGAGGGCATCATCAAGGTCATAGCTCTTCCCCTTTTCCATCTTCTTTGTTATCTCTTTAAGTCTCTTAGGGTTAGAACTCATCTGTCACTCCTCAACCTCAATTCCCATACTCCTTGCCGTCCCAAGGACCTGCTTTACAGCCGCCTCTAAGGAGAAGGCATTAAGGTCGGGTAGTTTCTCCTGGGCGATCTTCTTTGCCTCTTCCATCTTAATCTTGCCAACTTTTTGACGGTTTGGTTCGCTTGAGCCCTTCTCAACACTTGCTGCCCGTCTTAAAAGAACTGCTGCTGGAGGGGTCTTGAGGACAAAGGAGAAGGAACGATCCTCATAGACGGTAATCACAGCAGGAATAATAAGACCCTCTTGATTCTGGGTGCGTTCATTGAAAGATTTGCAGAATTCCATTATGTTTACACCAGCCTGCCCCAGAGCTGGACCTACAGGCGGCGCAGGGTTAGCCCGAGCAGCTGGAATCTGCAGTTTTATCTGCGTGACTATCTTTTTCTTTTTGGCCATATATTACTCCTTAGAGGCCTTAATCTCAAATTATAATTATGGATAACCTAATCGCTTAAAGCCTTCCTACTTGGGCAAATTCCAGTTCTACGGGGGTATTCCGGCCCAAAATGCCCAACCTAACTACTACAGTCCCTTTCTTTAGATTGACCTCCTCAACTACCCCGATAAAACCAACGAAAGGACCATTTACAACTCTGACACTTTCTCCCACTTCAAACTCTAAGGAAGGTTTAATCCTTATTTCTCCAGTTCCAATCTGATAAAGCATATTCTGAACATCTTCATCTTTTAAAGGAATAGGCTTATTTCCTTCGCCAATAAACCCAAAGACGCCCTGAGTATGTCGAACTACATGCCAGGAATCCTCTGTCAATTCCATCTTTATCAGGATATAGCCCGGAAAAAACTTTTTGCTCAAAACTCGGCGTTTGCCCCCTTTTGTTTCGACCACCTCTTCAGTGGGAATCAGTATTTCAGAAATCTTATCTTCTAAATTCATCGTCCGGAGCCTCTTCTCTAAACTGGTTTTGACCTTATTCTCATACCCTGAGTAAGTATGAATAACATACCACTTTTGAGTCTCCTGGACTTTGGGCTCCGCTTCTTCTTGAGGTTTTTGATCTGCTCTGTCTTCTCTTTCCGTCTTTTCAGCTATTTCTACCATCAGCCTAAACCTCTCCTTAGCCACTCAGAAAAAAACTTCATTAATCTGGCAAAGATAATATCAGCTACTCCAATATAGATACTTATCAAAAAGATGACTACCAGAACAACAACGGCTGAACCTAAAACGGTCTTTCGATCCGGCCAAGTAACCTTTCCATGAGTAGGTGCCACCTCCAACCATACTTCACGCAAAAATCTCTCCCAATTGGCTTCACGCTCTGGTTTCTTGGCTACATTCCTTATTCCACCTATTGCAAAGAGAATTCCAAAGTAGGCAGGGAGAAGTATAACTATCAAGGAATACCTTTGCCGGTAAAATGAGTAGAGAATGGAGAAGCTAATTAAAGACAGGAATCCATAAATGACTGTGATGATGGAAAAATTCTTTTTTTTCACTTGCTAATTTCAAGTTTAAGCTTCGCTTATGGCAGGCCCGGAGGGACTCGAACCCCCAACCCCCGGTTTTGGAGACCGGTGCTCTGCCAAATTGAGCCACGGACCTAATAGAGAGTTCTAACAATCCAGTTCTCAGCTGCTTCATAAGAGCTATTCCCAATGGCTATTTAACTATTAGGTTATTTGAATTCTTCGCTGACCCCCTTTATAAACTATCTTCCTATTTTGTCTCTCTATGGATGGTATGGACTCGACAGAATCGGCAGTACTTCTTAAATTCTACTTTCCCAGAATGCTGTTTTTTGTTCTTGGTTGTTGTATAATTACGTCTTTTACAATTGGAACAGGCTAAGGTAACTATTTCTCTTGGCATTATTCTTGCTCTCTCAGTTAAGGTTTACACAAAACTACAATTTTAATATAATTAAATTTTTTTGTCAAGATATTTTTATAACAAGAGTTGTACATTTTTTAGAAAAAGGGAAATTTT
>DNCN01000193.1 GCA_003485015.1 bacterium | reverse complement strand
TCTGGATCATCCCTTAAAGAAGTGATAGTATAGGGGGTTTCAATCGAGGTATTCTTATAGGTGGCCTCAGCTGTAGCCCGAAGGACCAGCCGGCGGGCCGGGTTGATATGGGCGATAACACCAATATCAGCCGCATTGATCCGATCGACGACATCCTGAAGGCTATCTTCTGAGGCCACATAATGGAAGATGTGCCCGTTGATCTCGAAGGCTCCTTCAGGGTCAAGCCCAACCATGCTCGGGTTAGCCGCTAAAGTAATACAGGTTGAATCAAAAGGATCGTGAAGGGCCATATTGGTATCATGGACATAGCCAGCCTTAGAGCCCGTCACCTTGAAGATACGATCCTCATCGAGGGTCTGGAAGGGTTCGAAGAAGTCGATTTTAGTTGAACCCCTCAGGCCAAATCCTGCACGATGGAGCTCGTTGAAACTGTCGATGAGAAAGATAGTATACTCATCGAGTCTAGCTATGTGGTAATCATTAACGAATGTATCTCGAGCATCAAGGAGTGCTTTGACCTCGCCATTGGTAAAGAAAACTTCGTCACCGATTTCCGGCCAGTATATCTTGGCCATCTTATCGTTCTTCATATCCTTCATCGTAGCTAAGGGATGGAAATGATCCCGTTGGACAAAGACCTTTCCCCCAACACTCACTTTAAAATCATCAGGATCGGAACGTTCAATCTTGATAGAGGCCAGTCTTGAAAGTTTCTCTAATAGGAGTTCGCGCTTATCTAGAAGATCATTCGGATTTCGACCCTCATTTTCTACCTTCTTGATCTGGCCATTGAGCTGAGCAATCTCACCTCCATAGTCATTCATCTGGTTTACTAAATCGACAACCTCATCATTGATATTATTTCTCAGGCCAAGGAGCTGCTTATAGGTATGCTGAATGCCTTCAGCTAAGGAGATTCCTCGCTGACGGACTATCTCTCTGATCTTGAGCTCTTCAGGATTATTGGCCAATTCTTGTAAGGACTGCCAAAATTCATTAAGGAGGTTCCGGATGCTACTGTCCGAAGGCTCATTATAAATAAGCTCTATGCGATGGAGTTTGTCATAAAGGGCCTCCCAGTAACCAGAGGTTTGCATCTCAGATTCAATGCGGTTGTCTAAAAAGATATCCCGGACACGCTCGATCTCAGCTATGGTCACACCAGTTCCGATCTGTCCAGCCATCTGGGGGGAAGTCATCGAGGCAGGATAATCAGGATCTGTGGCTTCAAGCTTTACCCGCTGGCGCGAGTAACCTTCGGTATTGGCATTGGCAATATTATGACCCGTAACATCCAGGGCTCGTTGATGAGCAGCTAAACTCCGTTTGGCTATCTCAATGCCTAGGAATGTAGATGACATCTTCTTCGACTCCTCAAAATTAAATAATTAGACCCTTCTATCAACGACAAGGGGTGGCTTTCTTCGCTCTTTTTGTCCTCTCTCCTTGTAAGTAGATTTCTCTCTCTTCTCCTGGGTGATGACTTCTAAGATATGGGTAGTAAAGGCAAGGGTATCTCCAATTAGTCTGGAATTTACCTGGTTCAAAAAAGAGAGTTCTCTTATAGTGGTCTTAAGATCATCCCCTATAGAGACAAGCTGCTCTGAAAGATCAGAAGTTACCAATTCAGCCAATCTCTTCAGATTTAACTCACTTGCGGGGATATTAAACTCTACTGCTAATCTGTTCAATAGCTCAAGTCTTTCACGTTCTGCCTGCTGAACCTCTTGGATCAACTTCTCTTCTCCGGTTGTAATTGAAACTAAGCCTTCTATGTCATTAGAGAGAAGTGCCTCCCGTTTCCTCAGCGAGTAATCAAAAAGGACTTTATAATCTTGATTCTCTCGCTCCATTATCTCTAAAAGACCTATAACCCCTGCTCGGGAATGGGCCACTTCTCTCATCTTTCCTCCATATGGTTTAAAAAGGACACACCTTCCCTCTTGTTAAATTAATACAGTTGTTATATCGACATTTCCAAGGAGAAACCTTAATTGAAATGGGATAACTATTTAGCCATCTTAGGATGTTATAGGTAGTTAGGCTTCAGGGTCTTCAAATGGAAAGCGTAGCTGAACCAGTCTTCCAGTAGAGTCTCAATGCTTCCTTAAATTATATTTCCTTAAATTATATACATAATAGTATATAGTATTTCCTTTCCCCTAACCATAAGATAGGGAATTCCTTAAGAAATGAATACCATGGAAGAAAATGTCTTTCAACAGCAGAGTGGATGAAGTAAGGTTATCCCTGGGATTTTTTAAAGATCTTGGGGGATATGAGATTTTAGTCGGCTGAAAGGATTACGAAATGGAAGAAGGAAATTGAGTATTAGGATGCTACACTGTCCGAGCCAGAGTGAGGGCATAAACCTCTTGAGCGCCAGCCTCTATCATGATACGGCTGCATTCATCGATCGTGGCACCGGTGGTGAAGAGATCGTCTATGAGGAGAATCTTCTTTTTGAAGAAGGCACTTTTATCCTTGGCTTGAAAGGCCCCTTTTACATTCTGGAGTCGTTCTCTTCTATTCAAGGTCGTCTGGGAGGTAGTAGGTTTAATTCTTCTTAAGCTATGGATATCGAGGGGGAGAGCAAGATGTTCCTTGATTGCTCTTGCCAGTAATTCCGCCTGGTTGAATCCTCGCTCCCGCTTACGAGCGGGATGGAGGGGGACAGAAATAATGAGATCGAAAGATTTCCCTCCCCAATAATCATTCATAGACTCAATCATTAATTCTCCCAGAGGCTTAGAGAGGGCTTCCTTCTTCTCATACTTAAAGAGGTGGATACATTCCCTCATCACGCCTTTATAAAGGGCTACCGCTCGAGCCTCTCGGAAATACATGGGTCTACTCTGGCACTCCTTACAAAGTGGTCTTTCTACTTCTAAAAAGAGGGGAGAAAGAGGGATCCCACAACAGTCGCAATAGGGCGGACTAATAAATCTAGTATTACCCAAACATCCCTTGCAGACCCACTTTGCAGCCCCCAAAACCCCACCACAGATCTTACATTGAGAGGGAAATATAAGATCAAAGAGTGCCCTCTGAATCTTCAGCACCCATTGGGTGTTAAGAGGACCAAATTTCACTCTGTTGCTTCCCCCTTCAGACCATATCTTTCCTCTAATTCTTCGATGTAGGTAGAGGCAATCTGCGCAGCATTATCCCAAGTCCAATTCTTCATCTGTCGAGCTGCCTCTTGTCCCAATCGGTGTGCTTCTTCGCGATGCTCAAGCACCTTTCTCATCAGCACTTTTAATTCCTCTTTGGGTGGATCAGCCCATCTTCCTTGATTTCCATCTAGGCTAAATTCTGGATCTACAGCATGAATGAGTCTTCCTGGAGAGAGGAGATAACAATTGCGCTCGTTAATAAATTCAGTAGGGCCAGAGTAATTAGTGGCAATACAGGGTTTTCCACAGGCCATCATCTCTATGAGGGGAAGGCACCACCCTTCAGCCCGGTAAGGAAAGACACCACAGTCTACTGACCGATAAAGCTTTACCAGCTCACGCTTTGTGGGTAAGACCGGATAAATAATGATTGTAGATCCACCCCTCCCCCCCTCTGGCCAAACCTTAACCTTATGGCCATTCTTGACATGCCTTAAGGCTAACCTAAGGGCATTCCCACTTCCGCTCTCAAAATCAAACCAAAGTCCAATAATGACTACCTCTTCTTTGGGTGAAAACTCCTCACAAAAGGCCTCAATCAAACAAGATAGATTCTTTCTCTCGTAAAGTCTTGCCGCGGAAAGAAAACAGAATCTCTGGTCTAACCTCTCTTCCTCTTTGGGATAAAAGAGTGTCAGATTCACCCCTTCTGGTACTATCTTCGAGTCTATGCCGTGTTCCTTTAACACCCCTTGACCCCATTTTGAGGTGGTCCAAACCTCAGTTAGGGATTTGTATCTGGGAATATCATCTTCAGGGATCTTATCTAACTCAAAGACTGTATAGCCAACCCTCACTGGACCTCTAAGTTTTGTTGCCATCTCTATGGGATGACCAATAAGGATACCCGCCCGATTGCGGGCGTAGCGGCGTCGGCACATCTCTCTG
>DNCN01000071.1 GCA_003485015.1 bacterium | reverse complement strand
CCCTTGGTCTTTATAATTGACATCTATTGGGTTATGATGTATAATTATGGGAAAGGATAGACTTAGGGGGGTAGAATAATGGCTGAGATGGTAGCCACGCGGGATGTTTATGGGAAGACATTGATTGAGTTGGGAAGAGAGAATCCAGATGTTGTTGTTCTTGATGCTGATTGTTCGCAGTCGACCCGAACAGCTTGGTTTAGAGAGAAGTATCCCAAAAGGTTCTTTAATCTGGGGGTTGCTGAGGCAAATATGATTGGTGTAGCGGCAGGACTTGCCCTCTGCGGGAAGATCCCTTTTGCCTCAACCTTTGCCATATTTGCTACAGCCAGAGCCTTTGAACAGATTCGAAATTGTATCTGCTGGCCAAAGGCCAATGTCAAGATTGTAGCTACCCATGCGGGTATATCAGTGGGCGAAGATGGTGCCTCTCATCAGGCCGTGGAAGATATTACCATAATGAGGATGTTTCCCAATATGACTGTCATTGTGCCTGCTGATGGGATTGAGACTGCGAAAACTATTCATTGGGCCGCTAGTTTCCACGGACCAGTCTACATCCGGCTGGGTCGGGCGAAATTCCCACTCATCTTCGACGAAGATTATAGATTTACGCCGGGGGTTGCTTCCACCCTCTTTGAAGGAAGAGATGCCACTATCATTGCCTGTGGTCTCATGGTCAGTGAGTCAATAACTGCTCGGGAAATGTTGATTCAGGAAGGGATAGAGGTGGGCATAATCAATATGAGCACCATCAAACCTATCGATCGAGATGCTATCATCAGGGCAAGTAGAGCTACTGGTGCTATTATTACCTGTGAAGAGCATACCATCATCGGTGGACTGGGAAGTGCAGTGACCGAGGTTCTAACAGAGGAGTGCCCCGTAGTGGTGAAGAGGGTAGGGATGCAGGACCAATTTGGTGTCTCTGGCTCTCCAAGAGATCTCTTAAAACATTTCAAGATGAGTGCGGAGTATATTGTCCAAGCTGTTCGAGAGGTAATTGGACGAAAGAAACGTCAATGATCCAGACGCTTCATTTGACCAAGGTATACGGGAAGGAGGTTGTAGCCTTGGTCGATGTCAATATAAAGATTAAAAAGGGTGAGTTTGTCTTTTTGGTTGGTCCATCTGGTGCGGGAAAGACAACATTTATTCGCATTCTCTTCCTTGATGAGTCTCCAACATCAGGTCAGGTGATAATTGCTGGAAGAAATGTCACTTACCTACCTCATAACCTAATTCCCTGTCTTCGTCGGAACATCGGTGTGGTCTTTCAAGATTTTAAACTACTTTGTACCAGGACTGTCTTTGAGAACGTTGCCATCGCCCTTGAGGTTCGTGGTCTTTCCAGATCAGAGATTGTCCAGCAAACGATGAGAGCCCTATTTGAAGTAGGACTCCAAAAGAAGAGAGATCTATTTCCGCATCAGATTTCAGGTGGCGAACAGCAGAGGGTGGCCATCGCCCGGGCCATGGTTGGCCGGCCAGAGATCATTCTTGCTGATGAGCCAATTGGGAATCTTGATGCTAAGGTAGCTGAGGAGGTTTTGGACTATTTTAAAATGTTCAATCAAGAAGGAGCTACTATACTCTTTGCTACCCACAATCCTGAGATAGCTAGAGGATCCGGAAAAAGGATAATCTATCTTGAGGAGGGAAGGATTATTAAAGAGGAGTCTTGATGATTGATATAAGATATATAATTCAGGAAGCCTTAATAAACCTCAAGAGATCTGGGACGATGGGCTGGGTGACTGTTCTCACTATGATCATAACCCTTCTTGTCTTCGGTGTCTTTCTCCTCCTTTCGACCAATCTCAACAAGGTTTTGAGCAATATTGAGAGACGTGCGGCTATAGTAGCCTATCTAAAAGAGAATCTCTCTAAAGAGAAGGGAAAAGAGATATGCGCCACCATCCTTAAGATGGAAGGGGTAAAGAAGGCAAGGTATGTTTCAAAGGAGGAGGCCCTATCCCAGTTTAAAGAGGAGTTAGGCTCTCAGGCATTCATTTTAGAAGTTATAGATACCAATCCTTTACCCGCCTCTATAGAGATAGAACCAGAGTTACCCCCTACCGAAGAGAAGATCGAAAGACTCGCCGACCAGATCCAGGGTTTGGCAGGTGTGAGCACCGTTGATTATGTCCTTAAACTCATTAGGATCCTGAACCGCCTCTCTCTTCTCTTAAGGGTGATCCTTTTAAGCTTAGGAATAATCTTTGCCCTGATTACCCTGTTTGTTATCTTCAATACGATCAAATTGGTCTTCTTTACTCGATCACGTGAGATAGAGATAATGAGGTTAGTTGGTGCTACAGATAGTTTTATCAGTTGGCCCTATCTTCTGGAAGGATCGGTTCAGGGGGCTATTGCCGGAAGTGTAGCGACCATTACCCTCTGGGCCATCTATGAATTGATCCTTCACAAGATAAGTCAGATAGGTTTTATGGTCTCCAACTTCACCTTTCTTTCCTGGAAGAGCAGTTTAGGCATTGTCATTTTTGGTGCATTACTGGGTTTTCTGGGAAACCTTGTCTCTCTACACTATTTTCTGGTTAAGAGACCGGAGTTGGGTGATGAAGAAGAATAGAATTATCGCAGTCTCTCTTATCCTGATCTTCTCTCTTCTATCGGTTTCACCTGAGGATGTATGGGGTGGTCCTAGAAGAAGGATTCCCAAGGATAGGAGAACTCTTGAGGGGAGGATTGCCCGTGAAAAGAGACGGCTCAAGGAGATTCAAGCTCAGGAAAAGAAGCTTCTTAAAAGACTGAATTCCTTGGACAAACAGATCTATAATACCGAGGAGAGTATCTCTCGATTAGAGAAGAAGCTATCCAGATTAAAGGAAGAGATCCAAGCTTTAGAGAAAGACCTTACAAAGTCAAACAGATATCTGGCACGCCTTAAAGACCGGTTAGCAAATAGACTTCGGGTGATGTATCGGGCTAGACACCTAGGACATCTTGAGGTCATTCTTACATCATCTGATTTAAACAGCTTTTTGAGGTGGAGTTATTTTATGAGACTCGTCATCTCTCAGGACGCAGATCTGATTCGGAAGACAAAAGAGAGTATAGAGGCAATCAAGACAAGACAAGACAAGCTCCTGAAGAAAGAGAAGGAGTTTCAGAAGCTCAAGAAGGTTGAAGAGAAGGCTAAGAAACTTCGTGAAAGCCAACGAAAGAGCCAAAAGAAGCTTCTGGCAAAGGTCTCTAAGAATAAACAGATTAACATGTTAAAGATAAAGGAACTTGAGCGGGCTTACCAAGAGATAAAGAAGATGATCTCCCGTTCAGAGAAGAGTAGGCTTTTGGAGAAGGGTAGACCTAGAATTCTGGATCCTGAGCTTGCTAAGCTTAAGAGCACTCTCCCTTGGCCTGTAGATGGAAGAAGGATCTTGAGGGGATTTGGGCCGTACTTGCATTCGAAATCAAATATCAGGGGCGTCAATAAAGGGGTTGATATTGCTGCCCCTTATGGCCAAACAGTAAGATCGGTTTTAGAAGGCAAGGTGGTCTATGCAGACTATTTTAAGGGCTATGGCCGGTTAGCCATGGTTAATCACGGAAAGGGATTCTATAGCCTCTATGCCCATCTATCCGCCCTCTTAGTTGAGAGTGGTCAGAGGATTAGACAGGGAGATTTAATAGGGAAGGTAGGCGATTCTGGATTGGTGGGTGAGCCAAGTCTCCATTTCGAACTCCGTATAAATGGGGAGTCTATAGATCCTATGGAGTGGTTGAGGAGGTAAGATGTTTAAAAGACGTAAGTTTTTGCTTCTTTTAGCCTTAGTCTTGATTTTGGGGCTATCTGTAAAAATAGAGGTTTGGGGTGATTTTAAGAACGATGAGGCCTATAAATCTATAAGACTTATTGTCGAGGCCCTAACCCTCATCCAGAATAATTACTTAGAGATTGATAAGATCAATACTCAGGATCTTATCCACGGTGCGATTGAAGGAGCCATTGGAAAACTTGGTGATCCCCATACACGGTTTATGAATCCAGAGCTCTACAAGGAGATGAAGGTAGAGACCCAGGGAAGTTTTGGGGGACTTGGGGTTGTGGTTACCATTCGGGATGAGAAGCTTCTGGTTATCTCTCCTATCGAAGGAACACCAGCCCATAAGATCGGAGTAAAAGCAGCGGATCATATTATAGAAATAGATAATGAACCTACTAAGAACCTTACCCTATTTGAGGTTGTGCGCCGGCTCCGTGGTAGACCTGGGACAAAAGTCAGAATTACTGTGGAAAGGGAGGGGGAGGAGGCCCCTTTGAAGTTTGAGATTACTCGGGCAGTCATTGAGATCGAGAGCGTGAAACACGGAGTTATCAAGGAAGGAATCGGCTATATTCGGATCGTCAATTTCAGCCAGGATACCCCTCAGGAATTGAAGAAGGCCTTAAATGATCTTGACAAAAGAGACATCAAGAGTCTCATCCTGGATCTGCGTAATAACCCTGGTGGACTGTTGGAAGTGGCTGTTCCAGTGGCAGATTGTTTCATTCGAGAAGGTTCGATTGTCTCCATTAAAGGGAGGGATCAGAAAGAGGAGGTATTTAAGGCAAAGCAAGAAGGGACATTTAGAGATGTTCCTTTGGTTCTCTTGATCAATGGAGCTTCAGCTAGTGCCTCTGAGATTGTAGCTGGTGCTATTCAAGATACCAAGAGGGGGGTGATTCTTGGGACAAAATCCTTTGGTAAGGGATCTGTCCAAACAGTCCTTCCTCTTAAGGATGGCTCAGGTATGGCAATCACTACAGCCAAGTACTATACTCCTTCTGGACTGTGTATCCATGAGGTTGGAATTACGCCAGATATTATCGTTGAAGATGTAAAACTCTCTAAAGCAGAGATAAAGATGCTGAAGAGATTGAACGAGAAAGGTCTCATTGAGAAGTTCCTTAAGTCCCATCCTGGCGACTACACCGAGAAAGACTTTGAAGGATTTCTCGAAGAGATAAA